>WFOJ01000108.1 GCA_015488125.1 Mariprofundaceae bacterium | reverse complement strand
GCATAACTTGTGCCTCTTAGCGATCCAGCACATCATCGCGAGTGCTTTCAGCAATATCAATCACCTGCTGAATCAGATCCTCGCCCACACCCAGTTCAGCCAGTGTGGAGCGCAGATGCGCCAGAATATGCTCAAAATGCGAGTCATTCAGCCCCATCTCTTTCACCAGATGACGATGCCCTTCGCGCATATCCTTGCCAGTGTAATTATTCGGGCCGCCAAATGCCATGGTCAGAAATGCTTTCTGCTTGGCCGCCTGACGATCCATATCCACGCCTTCAAAAAAACGTTTGACATAGGCGTCTGCCAGTACACGGCGATAAAAAATATCAACAGCAGCGTTGACTGCGGCTTCGCCACCAAGTGTCTCATACAATGAACTCATCGTAACCTCCTTTTCACCCCGGATATCACGGGTGACAGGCGTAGTCTAGCACCGTTAATAATACTTGCAACAAAAATACAAATATACAGTTCTTGCCACTGAATGATCATTTTCGCAGTCGCCATTTATCAGCAGATCCATCTCCATATGCGTCAGTCTATCCCTGCCTGATGCATATCAATGTCTGGCGATGCTGGCCACATCCAGTAGCGCCTGTTTCAGTTGCTGCACGGTGGCTTCATTCAGTTGCCGCCCCTGATCGGTAATAAAAAACACATCCACCGCTTTTTCACCAAAGGTGGAGACGGAGGCACCTTCGATATGCAGATCAGCCTGACTGATACAACCTGCCAATTGCGCCAGTAGGCCCGGACGATCCGCAGCGGTAACTTCCAGCGCGGTATAGCGTGAAGATGCCCTGGGCAACAGACGCACGCCGGGACTAACCTGATGCATTAGCACATGTGGCTTGAAAGGCCGACGACGCAAGCTGCCCGAGTAATGAGATCGTGATAAAACCTGCAGCAAACGCTGACGCAATCGCTGCAGATCCTCCTCTGTCAATACAGTGCCCTCATCGGCCCTGATGGTAAACACATCCAGCAACTTGCCATCAGGCAATGGAAATGCCTGGGCACGCAGCACACTCAAACGACCGGAAGAAAGCGTTTCCGCCAGTTCGGCAAAGAGTCCGTGACGCTCAACGGCGACAATGGCAAAATTCGCCAGTTCGCCATCCATACTGGCATGAACATGCGCTTCGCCCAAGGCACTGGCATGTTGCACACAGCGGCCAATCATCCGCAGATCACGCGCTGAAAAGTGCATCAGTGCCCGTGTCGGCAAACACGCCAGCGCTTGTTGCAAAGCCTGTCTCTCCGCTTCGTCGCAGCCTTCAACAGCTCGCTGAATGCGCGCTTCAGTCCGCTGCCGGATATGTTCACGAGGAAGCTCGCCCGTCAACAGCCAGCGGGATGCCTCGCCATACAGGGTGCTGAGCAACTCCCCTTTCCAGCTGTTCCATACAGCAGGTCCCACCGCCACAATATCTGCCACCGTCAGCAGAAACAAATAATCAAGGCGCTCTTGATCACCCATATCACGGGCAAAGCGGGCAATCACCTCAGGATCAGAAAGATCGCAGCGTTGTGAGGTCATGGCCATGTGCAAATGTTTTTCCACCAGCCAGCTGACCAGCTCGACATGCTCGGCATGCAGTCCCAGACGCTGGCCATACTGCCGGGCAATATCCCGCCCCAGCAGCGAATGATCGCCCGCCTTGCCTTTGCCAATATCATGAAACAACAAAGCCAGATACAGCAGTTCTGGCCTGCGCACCTGCGTGATCACCTCACCGACCAGTGGCAGCGGCCATTCATGCTCCTGATGCACGAAATTTCGCGCTTCGCCAATCGCCCGCAGCGTGTGTTCGTCCACCGTATAAGCATGATAACGATTAAACTGACCCAGCCCTACCACATCGCGAAAAGCAGGTATAAAACGCCCCAACACCCCCGTATCATTCATTGCCCGCAGTGTTGTGGCAACATTGCGGGGATGGCGTAAAATTGCCATGAACATGGCATTGGCCTCCGCATCATTGCGAAAAGCGTCATCAATCAGCAACACATCAGCGCGCACCTGCCGCAGGGCATTGCTGGAAAGCTGACGATGGCCCTGCTGTGCAAGCTGAAAAACCTTCAAAAGGCGCAGTGGTTTTTCGCGAAAAACGCTTGGCCGTTGAATATCGACGCGCTGCGCCCGTTCGGTAAACCCCTCTTCCAGCGGCCAGGTCACGGCAAACACCCGTGGCTGAAGCTGTTCCTGAAAATGCATGGCCAGTAGGCCGGAGACGCGGGCAATGCGACCGCTATGACGGAAAAAGTCTTTCATGAACACTTCCACCGCCGGACGCACCCCCTGATGTTGATAACCGAAATCCTCCGCAAGCGCCGCCTGACATTCAAAATTGAGTTTGTCGTTAGCCCGTCGCCCTTGCAGATGCATCCGGCAGCGGCAACGCCAGAGAAAGTCCCGCGCACTGAGCAGGTGCTGGCATTCGCCTTCGGAAATCGCGCCATGTTGCTGCAATTCAGCAATGCTTTGCAGGCCATACCAGGCACGAGCCATCCAGAACACGCTGTGAACATCACGCAGGCCACCGCAATTTTCCTTGATGTCCGGCTCCATCAGGCAGACGGTGTTGCCCTGCCGCTGATGACGATACTGCATTTCTTCCAGCTTGCTTTCGACGAATGCCTTGCGATGACGGCGAAAATAGCGACGAATCTTGCGTTCATAACGCGCAAACTCCCGCCCCTCGCCTGCCAGCAATCGCGATTCAAGCGCCGCTGTGGCAGTATTGGTATCGTCAGCGATTTCCTCCAGGCTTTGCTTTAGGGTGCGCGTTGCCGCGCCGACCTTGGCACCACAATCCCACAGGGCGCGCAAAAACGTGGCGATCTCCTCTTCCAGTGCATCCTGCTTTCCCGCTGGCAGAAGAATACACATATCCCAATCCGAGCGTGGCGCCAGATCGCCACGGCCATAGCCACCGACGGCCACCAGATCAGCGCGTTGCGCTGCCGTCGGTGCCAGTTGCTGCCAGGCATCGATCACCAGTGCATCAACGCCGGCTGTCATCGTCTGTACCAGTTGACTGCCGCTGTAATCTTCTTCCAGTTGCTGGCGAAGCTGCTGATGAAGCTGTTGCAATCGCGTTTTGTAGGACGGTGGATTATTCATTGATGTCATCCGCACGCTGGCGCAGCGCGGCCAGTATGTTCAGCGCATCAACAGGCCGCAGTTCATCAATATTCAGTGCCAGCAATTCATCGGCAATGGCCTGCAAGGGGTGATCATCCTGCTGTTCCGCGACGCTGGCGGAGGCATCATCAAACAGCGAAGGCTGACGACGCTGCGTTCTGTGGGCTTTGGCTTCATCCTCCAGACGGCGTAAATGCTGTCTGGCCTGACGAATCACTTTCGGCGGCAGCCCTGCCAGTTGCGCCACCGCAATGCCATAGGAGCGATCAGCCGCCTGTAGCGCAATACGATGCAGAAAAATGACCTGATCCTGCCATTCGCGCACCGTCACCGAAGCGTTAAAGGCCTGCGGATGGGTCAGCGGCAGATCGGTCAGTTCGTGGTAATGCGTGGCAAACAGCGTCAGCGTCTGTTTGCTTTGCGCCAGTGTTTCGGCAACGGCGCGGGCAATGGCCATGCCATCCCAGGTGCTGGTGCCCCGGCCTATTTCATCAATAATCACCAGCGAACGTGGCTCCAGCTGATTCAGAATCGTCGCTGTTTCCATCATTTCCACCATAAAGGTGGAACGACCGCTGGCCAGTTCATCGCCAGCGCCAACGCGGGTAAACAAACGATGGGTCAGCGGCACCAGGGCCTCGCTGGCAGCGACGAAACAACCGGTATGCGCCAGCCATACGGCCCAGGCGACCTGCCGCATATATGTGGATTTTCCTCCCATGTTCGGGCCGGTCAGCAGCATGATGCGCCGTTTTTCCCTGTCCATGAGGCAATCGTTGGCCACGAACGGCTCATCAATACAGCGCTCAACCAGCGGGTGACGGCACTGGATCAGGCGCAGTTCATCGCCTTCATGCAATTGTGGCCGACAATAATCATGGTTGCGGGCCAGTTCGGCAAAACAGCACAACACGTCAATGGTGGCAACCGCCCGCGAACTGCGCTGAATAGCAGCCGCCTGCTCACTGATGCGCTGACACAGCGTTTCAATCAGCTCTGCTTCGCGGCTCAATGCAGCATCGCGTGCGCCAAGAATTTCTGATTCATAACGGTGCAATTCATCGGTGATAAAGCGCTCGGCATTGACCAGCGTTTGCTTGCGGATGTATTCCGGCGGCGCATCAGCAGCCTGGGCGCGGGAAATCTCGATAAAATAACCAAATACCTTGTTGTATTTTACGCGCAGATTGGCCAGCCCGGTGCGCTCGCGTTCCCTCGCCTCATAATCCTTCAGCCAGGCATCGGCATCCATGCTCAGGCTGCGCAAACGGTCAAGCTCGGCATCAAATCCAGTGCGAATAACACCGGCATCACGCAAATTAGCCGGCGGCTCCGGCGCAACAGCCTGTTGCAGCCAGGCTGCCAGTTCATCCAGACCATACAAATCAGCTAGCTGCTCGGCCAACAGCCCCTGACTGCCTTCCAGCCATTGCCGCAACTCAGGCAACAGGTTCAGGCTTTCACTCAAGCCCAGCACATCACGCGGTGAGGCGCGGCGCAGCACAATGCGCGTCAGCATGCGTTCCTGATCGCGCATCTTGCGCAGACACTGACGCAACGCCTGGCGGGTTTCTTCTGCTGTCAGCAGATCAGCCACCGCCTGCTGACGCTGGTTAATGGCATGTATATCGGTCAGCGGATGATCCAGCCATTCACGCAGCAGGCGAGCGCCCATGGGCGAACAACTGACATCCAGCACCCGGATCAGACCGCCTTGCGGATCGCCGTTGATAGCGCAATGCAATTCCAGATTGCGCCGCGAACGGGCATCAATCTGCATATCCGGGGCGCGTTCGTAAAACACCGGCAACTGCAAATGAGCAAGCTGGCATTTTTGCGTTTGTTCAAGATAAGCCAGTACCGCGCCCACGGCGCTGGCTACCAGCGGATGTTGCTCCAGATTCAGCGAGGCCCACTCGCGCAGGCCAAAACGCTGCGCCAACTGTTCTTTGGCTACTTCTACCGAAAAACTCCAGTCACCGGGATGCCAGCAACGCACCTGATGATGAAGCTGTTGATCCTGTGGCAACAAAACTTCTGCTGGATTGAGCACGGCCAGCCGCTCATCCAGACGATGTTCCCCCTGGCCTTCTTCCAATCGCCATTGCCCCGAAGCCAGCTCCAGTGCTGCCAGCCCCCAGTTCTCTCCCTGACGCAACAGGGCCAGCAACGGCGCGGTGCGTTGTTGATCCAGCAACTCCGCCTCGGTAATCGTTCCTGGCGTCACAATACGCACCACTTCGCGCCGCACCGGCCCCTTGCTGCCATCCGGCGTTTCCATCTGCTCGCAGATGGCTACCCGCCGACCACTGGCTACCAGCCTGGCCAGATAGGTTTCCGCCTGATGCCAGGGCACGCCAGCCATCGGGATATCCTCACCATTGCTTTTGCCACGTTTGGTCAGCGCAATATCAAGGATTTTCGATGCTTCCACCGCATCGTCAAAAAACATTTCATAAAAATCGCCCATGCGATAAAACAGCAGACAATCCGGATGCGCTGCCTTGATTTGCAGGTATTGCTGCATCATGGGCGTGTGTTTACCCGTGCGTTTTTCTTCAGCCATTGGCCAAGGCTAACTGCCTGCGATGTGAAGGCTAGATTTCAGGCAACAAGACAGGCCACCACCGAAGCAGTCTGACAAGAGCTTTCATTCATCTTTATTTCACTTTCAGCAGCATACTGCGCTGCAAAGATTGTTTGAACAAAGGAGACATTGTGCGTCCATTGCTTACCTGTGCCGCCTGCCTGCTGGCAGCGAGTCTGACGCTGCCGCAACTTACTTCAGCCGCCCGCGCATCCACCAGCGAAGAGGTTTATGCTGTCAGCCTGTTGCTGGAAGATAAAAAGCAGGAACTGACTTACCCTTCCATTGCCGACGACCGGCTTGTCTTCACTGCCCGTCACCACGATGGCGGTGATGTTTACCGCGTGTTGCAAACTTCCGTCCAGCACCCTGACCTGAAAAACAGCATCAGCGTACCGCAAGCGGTGCGTGACGAAGATATCCGTTTTGGCGTTGCCAGTCGTGCCGGCATTGGCTATAGCAGCAACCGCATGGGGCCGGTATCCGCCTGGCTGTGGTCAGCCAACGGCGATATGCATATTTCGCTCGGTGGCTACCTGACATGGCGGGGCGCACTGATCCCCAACCATCTCAATGCCTCGCGTGATGGTCGCATCTGGTGCTTTGATGACAGCCTGGAAAAACTTCGGCATAACGAATTATTGCAGGAGTTCGATCAGGCCACTCATGAGGAGTTGCGCGGTCAGATGTGGCGCATCTATGATTCCAACTTCTACCGCCACAAGGATGCCTATCGTGATAATGCAAGCGGCACCAAAAACCACTATCAGCCGCCTGTGTTGTTCACCT
>WFOJ01000107.1 GCA_015488125.1 Mariprofundaceae bacterium | reverse complement strand
GATGAAACATTCAAGGATTTGTTTATCCAGTCCCTGCATGACAATGGTATCCGTATTAACATTGAAAACGGCATCAGTGAACTGGCTGATATGGGCCTGGAACTTGCCAGGTTTCAGGGTTGCTATCCCAATGGTTACTGGAACCATACCAGTTTGTTGCGTTGTTATCTGGTAGGCAAGGCGTGCAACTGTTTGCCTGCGGATGGTACGGTAAACGTAACCCACGGTTGTGTTGGTTATGGAAATGATCAACGTCGTTTCACCACCCTCTTCAATACATTGAATAAAAACATTACCGTTGAAACCGCCCTGGCGAACTGGTTTGATACAGGAACAAACCCCACACGCAGGGATATGGTTTCTTATGTTGAAAACTGGGCGCATTTACCCAAAGATACGCTGCTGGATAAAGTTGACTGGTCATCAGATGGCTCTGTTCTTGGTGTCTCACACGAAGGTCGTTTGATTGAAGATGTATCCAGCGACTGGACACAGGCACCGTTTGTGATGACTGAAAATCCACTGAATGATCTGCTGGCTGAAGAAATTGAACTTGAGTTTGATCATGGTCAGCTGTTACGGGTCGGTCAGAATACAGACCCTGCCTGCGATCTTTTTCAGATTGTTAACCGCATCGCAGGTCACCACGGTATTGGTCGTATTGGTGTCATGGAAAACAAATTGCGAGGCACCAAATGCCGTGGTATTTATGAAGCTCCCGCATTAACACTGCTGGGTGCGGTGTACCGTCAGTTTTATGATGCAACCCTGAATTCAGATGAACAGGATCAATTGAACAAACTGGCAAAAATACATGCCCTGGCTGTCTATGCAGGTGAGTACCATACTTCCGAAAACCGAATAGTACGCGAACAACTAACAGCGTTATCTCAATATGTTACGGGTACAGCACATGTCGTACTGCGCGGTGGACATTTTTTTGTCAAATCCATTGAACAGCCAGCGAACGCAAAAAACCTGGAACAGCGGTTTGCTCACGGAGGTGTGGCGTGGGAAATATGAACCCCAAAAAAAGTATCTTGCATGGCAAGGTGATCGCCCCGGATCCATTGTATCCGACTGTTTTTAAGGCCATTATTCGTAGCTGTCAAACCTTGCCCCAACACATCGCCATTATTCATGGTAACGAGGAAGTTTCCTATACTGAATTGAGTATGCGTGTAGCAGCGTTTGCCCGGAAATTGCGTGACCACGGTGTTAAAACAGGTGATTTAATTCCGATTTGCACCGATGGCGGTATTGATATGATTGTTTCCATGATCGCAGTCTGGGCAACAGGTGCGGCTTTTGTGCCTGTTGATATTCATGCACCCTATCATCGTTTGCTGGATATACTGAACATGATTGACAGCAAGGTAATTATTGCTGATGCCGAAACTGATGCAGTGGCTGGTCGTGCCTGTATGCATGCATCTGCGCCTGTTTCAGCACAGACAGTGTTAAACACTGATATGGGTAGCGATGCTTCTTCTCTGGCTTATGGTTTTTTTACCTCAGGTAGCACGGGTACGCCCAAGTGTTGCCTGAATATACACTCAGGCCTGATGAACCGAATGCAGGTTATGTCCCGTTATTTTGGTTTGCAGGCCGGAGAAGCAGTACTGCAAAACTCCCGTCATGTTTTTGACAGTTCCCTGTGGCAAATTTTCTGGCCTTTATCTGTCGGTGGCAAAGTGGTTATTCCCGAACGCGACAGTATCGTGGATGTTGATAAAACATTGAACGAAATAGAGAAGCATCAAGTCGTTACCACTGATTTTGTGCCGTCAATTCTGGAACTGGTGTTACAATCCATCGCGCTTACGCCGTCAAAAGCGGAAAAACTGGCCAGCCTTCATTACCTCATTGTCGGTGGCGAAGCTGTGAATGAGCACGTTGTCTCTGAGGTACATCGCTATTTACCCGATGTACAACTGGTGAATACCTATGGGCCAACTGAGGCATCCATCGGCATGGTGATCCATTTGTTTGAGCGCGATAAACCAGGAGTCATCCCGCTGGGAACACCTATTGACAATACTTCGGTCATGGTTGTTGATGAACAACTACAGGTATTGCCTGTGGGTGAAACAGGTGAAATCGTGATTGGCGGGCGCTGCCTGGGGCAGGGGTACCTGAACGATCCTGAACGCACGAGAAATGTTTTTGTGGATCAGTCAGGACTGGCAATGCTGGAATCCGAACGTATTTATCGCACGGGCGATCTGGGGCATATCGGTACAGACGGCCTGTTGTATTTTAATGGTCGCCTTGATGATCAGGTAAAAATCGCAGGAGTGCGTATTGAACTGGGTGAAATTGAACATCATATGCACCGCTTTCATGGTATCAGGCAGGCAAAAGTCGTGTGTATCAACAGTTGTGGACAACAGCGCCTGGCAGGCTTTTTTCGTGCTGATGAAACTGTTGATATTCGGGTATTGCGCGAACATCTCGCAGCAGTGTTGCCTGAAAACACCATGCCTTCCCTGTTGTTGCAAATTGAAAAGTTTCCGCGTACCACTTCAGGAAAAATTGATGGCAAAGCCCTGATTCGCAGCTATTGCAGTACAGATTACGGTGACAATCAACAGGCCGACAGCAAAGAACAGCTACTGTCTTTATGCCAGCGCCTGTTGCCTGGTGTGCATATTGACTGTACAAGCGATCTTATGCTTGCGGGCATGGATTCTTTGCAAATGTTGCAGTTAAGCCTTGAAATTAAAAAACTTTTTGCACAGGAACTGCCGCTGTGGTCAATAAAGAACAGTATTACTGTTGAGCATATCCACCATTTGCTGGAAACAACAGCCGATGGTACTCATTCTGACGATGATCAGGCCCTGCTTTCCGCCATGAATGAGGATATTGAGTATTGGTCATCAATAGCATTGTCTCCTGTTTCAAAGAAAGAAAAGTCAACAGCTCCTTCCGTGTTATTAACAGGTGCAACAGGCTATGTCGGCGGGCATATTCTTGTCGCCTTGCTAAGGCATACCACCTTCCGGATCGTCTGTTTAATCCGGGCTGAGGATGCAGCACAAGCCAGGCAACGTTTGCAGGCCAGTGCGGATACATATCAGTGGAAGCCTGACTGGTCACGCATCAGCTTCATCGCCGGTGATTTGAACACGCTTTCGCTGGAAACATTGTCCGAACTGAATCTACACAGCATTGTACATACGGCTGCTGAAGTTAATTTCATGAAGAATTATCATAATCTGGCAGACGCGAATGTTAAGGCAACAGCCAGACTTTGCCAGTTCACCACCCAACTCGGTTTATCGCGTTTACACTATATTTCCAGTATGGGCGTATTGACAACCGCACATTCGGATCCTTCAACATATCCGCTGTCAGCAGAAATTTTACCCCACTCTGGTTACTCCCGCTCCAAATGGGTTGCCGAGGCTATTGTCCACCGTCTGGCCAAACGGGGATTGCCTGTTCATATTTACCGTCTGGGCGAAATGATGCCCGATAACAGTTCACCCATAGCCAATACCAAATCTGTGATTTCCATATTAACCAAAGCGGCATTAACCATGAAAATGATCCCTCAACTTGATGAGCGTTTTCATTATACACCGATTACCATGGTGGCAGATCATATTGCACGCTGTGTTCAGCAGGAGAAGGCAACTGCGCCAACGATAACCGAAAACCTTTATCACCCTGATCTTGTTGATTTAACAGCGGTGATTGAGGCGGCAAGTGGCACGCACGATCAACAACCTGTTGATCGTGATACCTTTCGTGCATCAATAAACTCGCGACTGGTACAAGGTACTGATGATGAGGACCTGATTCGTGCTTCACTGCTTTTGCAATCAGAAGATCATCTGCTTGATGAAACAATGGAAGTACACAGCGATAACAAGGCGCTGGACAGCATCGCATGGCCGGTGCTTGATCCAGAGAGCCTGTCGCATATGATGGCCGGTTTTCGTGTGTGATTTGAATTCGGGACTGAACGAATATAATAATGAGGTTTTTTCTATGAAATACAATACGTTTGGACGACTGGGCTGGCAGATAAGCGAAGTTGGCTACGGTATGTGGGGTATTGCAGGTGGCGAAGGCGGCTGGACCGGAGCAGATGATAACATTGGTATGAAGTGCCTGAATCTGGCATTGGATAAAGGCTGTAACTTCTTTGACACGGCATGGATTTATGGCCGTGGTCACAGTGAAAAAATGCTGGGTCGGTTAAAAGCGGAAAGAACCGATAAAACCATGTTTATTGCCAGCAAGATTGCACCAAAAAACCGGGTATGGCCCAGTAAACGTGGCGACAGGTTTGATGATATTTTTCCGCAGGATTATTTGTGGCAATCACTGGAAACCAGTTGCAAAAACCTTGGTGTGGACTGTATTGATTTAATGCAGTTTCATGTATGGGAAGATAGCTGGGCGAATGAAGATGGCTGGCTGCGTATTACAGAAGAGTGGAAATCCCAGGGATTGGTAAAAGGAATTGGTCTGAGCCTGAACCGGTGGGAACCATGGAATGGCATTGAAGCCGTAAAAACAGGAATGGTTGATGCCATTCAGGTTATTTACAATATTTTTGATCAGGCTCCCGAAGATGAACTGTTTCCTGTCTGCCGTGAACACAATGTGGGTGTTATTGCCCGCGTTCCTTTTGATGAGGGTACATTAACGGGAACACTAACCAAAGACAGCACGTGGCCGGAAGGTGATTGGCGCAATTCCTATTTTGTACCCGAAAACCTGGAGGCAAGCGTAGAACATGCCGAAGCACTGCGCCCGTTAATTCCCGCAGACAGTAGTATGCCCGAAATGGCTTTGCGTTTTATTCTGGAAAACAGGGATGTAACAACCGTAATTCCCGGTATGCGGCAAATCAGGCATGTGGAGGCCAATTTATCTGTATCCGGCCTGCCGCCACTGAATGCTGATTTAATGGAGGCATTGCGGGCACACCGCTGGGACAGAAAACCAACGGAATGGTCGCAATGAAACAATCAACAGGCCTTTTTACCCTGTGGGCCATTCCTCGTTCACGTTCCACTTCATTTTTCAGAATGATGCTGGAACGTGGCGATTGCCTGTGTATCCATGAGCCTTTTTGTGCCATTGCCGATGATGGTTATGTCAACTTACCTGATGGTTATGGTCGTCAATTAACGCTGAAAAGTAAAGAAGAAGTGGCTGCGCATGTACTCGACTTATCAACACAACAGCGGGTTTTTCTCAAAGAAACCACTGATCATGATCATAGCGATTTACTTCACACGGCGTTATTTAGCGAACGGGTGAAAACAGCCATCCTGATCCGTGAACCGGAAGAAGCCATTACCTCACATCTTCGAATGAACCCAGATGTAGATCAGGCCAGCATGGGTTTTGGCCACTTACTGAAACTGATAAAAGGCATGCAATTTTCAAAACATCGTTACCACCTGATCAAAGCCAGTGACCTGGTTAAAAAAACAACTGAAACAGTACAGGATTATTGTACTTTTTCACAACTTCCTTTTATACCAGAGGCATTAAACTGGGCATCAGAAAATCGCCACGAATGGTCGCGTACGCAACACTGGCACAATGATGTAGCAAACAGCACAGGTATTCAGCAATTCACTTCGAAAAAACCACCCTTACCACCCAAATTACAAGTTACCCTGAAAAAGCACTTGCGTAACATCACGCCTGAATACAATGCATTACTGGAAATCAGTTGAATTGCGTCCTATTACCCAATCTTCTGTGTTTTTACCACAAAAAAATCAGAAGGCATGCGAATCGTGAAGGTAAAAAAGGTGTAATACTGAGATGATACTTGAATTGTTACTGATCGGTGGTGCATCGTATGTAGCGCGAAATTTTCGAGCGCAATGGGTTGAGCTATCGGAAAAAAAATCACCTGAAACCACAGAAAAAGATACAAATAGCAACGCGCTCATGCGTTCTGACCAGCAGCAAAAAGTAATGTTGGAAGGCAAAAATATCGATCATGATTTTTTTGTTGCATCAGTTTCCACGACGCTTGCGATCGTTGGCTACCTTGTATCGCCAATTTTTTACGTGCTGAGTGTTCCAGGCTGGATTTATGTCTCAATTCCTGCCATTAAAGAAGCACTTGAAGCGCTGCACGAAAAAAGGCTCAATGTCAACACCATTTACACCATTACCCTGTTAGGCTGCTACTTCGCCACATTCTATGTAACGGGAAATCTGGCTGCCTATTTTTACGTATTGAGCAAAAAACTTTTTTTCAGATTACGTGGCGATTCACAGCAAAATCTGGTGGATGTTTTTGGTCAGCATGCCAGATACGTTTGGGTTATGGTTGATAATGTGGAGTTAAAAGTTCCTTTTGAATCACTTAAATGCGGTGATATTGTGGTGGTTGGAACGGGTGAAACCATTCCTGCTGACGGTGTGATTATTCACGGTTGTGCCAATATTGATCAGCACATTCTCACCGGCGAAGCACAGCCTGTTGAAAAAGAAGAAAACGATGAGGTTTTTGCTGCAACCGTTATACTTTCTGGTCATTTGCATATCAAGGTCAATAAGGCAGGCAAAGAAAGTACTGCTGCGCAAATTGGAGAAATTCTTAATCAGACCACCCACTTCAAAACCAATGCTCAACGCAAGGCTGAAGCATTAACAAATAAGGCCATTGTACCAACATTGGTTCTAGGTGGCTTGTCACTCCCCTTTATCGGTCCACTGGGTGCAGTTACTGTAGTGAATGCGCATTTTGGTTACCGTATGGCGGTGGTTGCTTCTCTGGTGATGCTTAATTACCTGCAAAAAATATCCCATGCTGGTATTTTAATCAAAAATGCCGAAGTACTGGATGTACTGCCAAAAATCGACACTATTGTTTTTGATAAAACAGGAACGTTAACTATAGCCCAACCCACTGTGGGATTAATTCATTGTTTGAGTGGTTATGATGAAAACACCATTCTGGGAATGGCTGCGGCAGCCGAATACAAACAAACACATCCTGCTGCACAGGCAATTTTGCAAGAAGCAGAATTACGCCATATCACACCGCCAACGATAGGTGAACGCGCGTATGAAGTTGGCTATGGTTTGTCAGTTACACTGGATGGACAACATTTGCGCGTAGGAAGCATCCGTTTTATGGAGAAAGAAGGATTAACCGTATCCAAAACATTTCAGAGGGTGATTAATCATGCCGACCATGAGGGAATTTCAGTCATCATGGTGGCCCTTGGAAAGCGGGTGATCGGCGCTATCGAATTGTTGCCAACTATTCGCCCCGAAGCAGCGGAAGTTCTTCGCCTGTTACGTGAAGAAAAACTGGTACAATCAAGCTATATTGTTTCGGGTGATGCCGATGCACCAACGAAAAAACTTGCCGAGACGATTGGCATTGATCACTACTTTGCCGAAGTACTACCTCAGCATAAAGCCGATATTATCGCACAGCTGCAAGCAGAAGGTAAAACGGTATGTTATGTTGGCGATGGTATTAACGATGCTATTGCCCTGAAGCAGGCAGATGTATCCATCTCCATTTGTGGAGCATCCACAGTGGCTACCGACACGGCACAGGTTATTTTGATGCGTGATCATTTGATGCTGGTTTGTCATCTGCTAAGAACAGCGCGGGAATTTGATAACACCATGGATGATTGCTTCAAAAGCATTTTAACACCAAGTATTATTGGTGCAGGTGGCGCTCTGTTTTTAGGTTTTAACCTGATTGATACAGTGCTTCTTAAACAAATTGGCCTCACGGTTAGCCTGTTTCAGGCAATGCAGCCCGTGCGCAAACTTCACCTTGATGAAGCAAGCTATTCTTCAACACCATAATGCGAAGGAATAATAATAATGTCTGAACACAATGATAAACGCCCCAAACCTCTAATGATGATCCCCGTTCGTCGCTGTGGTAGTCATGCACTGCGTTTGCGACTCAATTTTAGCGAAGAGTTTTATTCACCCTATCCATTGCATATCTGTGATATAATGCACCTGCTTCCTTATTACGGGAACCTTGCTGACGATCAACGATATTTTCAACTGGTAATTGATATGATTGGTCTGCAAAACGCAACCATGGTAAAGTGGGATCAGGTAGCACTTGATCCGGTTGCCGTGTTTGAGTCAATCAAGGATCGACCGAGAAGTATTCACACGGTATTGTGGGAAATGCTGTTTCAGGCAGGCAAACAATTTGGTGCAAAAGTCGTGATGGATAAATCCCTGGACAGTGTCGCTTATGCTGAAGATCTGTTTGCTATTTATCCAGATATGTTGTTACTCAATGTGGTGCGCGACCCACGGGCACAGGTTGCCAGCATGAACAAGGCAATTTTATATGACTTTGACACCCTGGGAAATACATTACGCTGGCAAAAAGCACATAATCTTGCTCGTCAATTAATGGCAAAGTATCCGACACAGGTATTAACAATCCGTTTCGAAGACTTTATTCACGATCAGGCGGAAGTATTGTTTCAGATTTGTCAATTCCTGGGTATTACGTTTTCTGAAAAAATGCTGGAAGTAGAAAAATCACGCGAAGCATGCAATATTTCCAAACTTTCCAGTTTATGGCAAAGCAACGCCTTTAACCCTTTGCCTGGTAATATTGACAAATTCAAAAAAGATTTATCCATGGATGAAATCCAACTGATTGAAACCCTGACGGCGGATCACATGGCATACTATGGTTATGAACGCATGAGTACTGCAAACAGCAACGCACCTACTGTCGACGATATTCGGACTGCTACGCTTAAAAGTGAAAAAAATAAAAACAAGGCCTGGAAAAAACTGAAACAGGAGAATTATAAAGACTATTATCTCAGACAATTTCGCCATGAATATATTCATCAACTTGAAACCCGTCTGATGAACGAATCGGACACATGAACATCAGGTAACTTCAAAAACCAACATGAAGGCTGTCGAAAACTTTTCAGACCGATTGGATCGCGCCATCATTTGGCAGTGTGAGCAGTTGCACGAAGGATTACCTCTTCTGGCAAAATCACTTGGCGCATCACATGTTTCACAGCAACTTCCTTCCGTACCTGCCAAGGCAAATCAGCAAATGATTGGGCACTGGCTAACGCATGCTGCGACACAGCTTGGGGTGGAAATTCAGCATACTCGAACGACGTATCAAAAACTGAAACAAATGCTCCATCACAGCACTCCCTTGCTGGTGACATTAACGGGTGCCACCCCGACTTTTTTGTTGTTACTGCGCTGCAAAAGAGGCGTGCTTTACGCATTGGGACATGACCAGAATATCCACAAGCTGCCCCTGCAAAAACTTATAAAGCTGTTAAGCGCACCACTGGAACAACCGTGGCTATCAATGATAGATCATATGCTAGCACCACTTGATGTTTCGGAATCCCATCGTCGGCAGATCAAACAGGAGGTATTGCACCGGCAACTGGAAAATGTCCCTATTCAGGGATGTTATATGCTGCGCTTGTTGCCGGGAGATCGTTTATGGCCACAACTGCGCCAGACACATATTCCAATACAGGTAGCATTGTTCGGGATTGCTACTGCCATCGCACTGATACTGATGCTGGCAAGCTGGATGGTAATCGGCAGGGATGTCTTTTTACAGTCTGGTTTTCATGGTCACCTGGATCTGTGGATTTTGTTGTTATTAACTTCTATACCTTTTCAGATACTGGCGATTCATCTCAAAAATAATCTGTCGCTGGATATTGGTTATTTGTTGCGCAGGCGCGTTCTTGATGGCATCCTGCAACTTGAACCTGACGAGATTCGCCATCAGGGAAGCGGTAATTTTCTTGTGCGGGTCATGAATATCGAATTTCTTGAAGGTCAGGGACTAAGTACGGTGTTTAGTGTATTCACCGCCCTGCTACAACTTTTTCTCGCTTGCTATATTCTTACTCTCGGTGTCGCGACAGAAACCCTTCCTCTACTGCTGATAGTGTTCATCGCGGTTTTTTTATTCTTCGGCTTTTTGCGTTACAAGCACATGAAAGCGTGGATTCTTCACTCCCGCCGCATGGGTTTTGACTTAACCGAAAACATGGTGGGGCACCGCACACGTTTGGCACAACAACACCCCGAACATCTGCACGACGACGAGGATCAACTGCTTGCCCGCTATGTCAAACTTTCTGAACAAATGGATCACAACGAGTCATTGGTAAGACATATATGTGGGCGGCGAGGGTGGCTGTTACTCTCTCTGGCGAGTTTGTTTCTGATTTTCACCACACCACATCCTGATGTGGTACAACTGGCTATCAGCATTGGCGGTATTCTGCTGGCCGCAATGGCGCTGGAACAGATTGGCCAAGCGTTGTATCCCGTGATCGCTGCGTGCATTGTCTGGGAACAATTTCGGTATATTGATCGCAGCAGTCAACACTACCTTCAAAGTATTGCGCAATCTCCACCACGATTTATGCAGTCTGCGGAACTGGAACGTCGCAGCAGGGCATATCCGTTAATGGAACTTCATGGAGTCACTTATACCTGTTACGAACGAACTTTATTGAATAATTGTGATCTACATATTAAGGCGGGACAGCGATTGTTGCTGGAAGGCGCCTCCGGCGGAGGTAAATCAACACTGGCAGCTCTGCTTGCTGCATTGAAGCAACCTCATCAGGGGCAAATACATTTATTGGGTATGACTGTGAATCAATGGGGAGTACAGCATTGGCGAAAACATGTGGTGGTTGCTCCACAATTCCACGAAAACCATGTGATCAATGAGACTTTCGCCTTTAATGTATTAATGGGCAAGAACTGGCCACCAACACAGGAAGAGTTGCAGGAGGCTGAGCAAATCTGCCGTGAACTTTGCCTGGGCGACCTTCTTGACAGCATGCCTGCCGGCATGCAGCAAGTGGTGGGAGAATCGGGTTGGCGTTTATCACATGGCGAACGAAGCCGCATGTTTATTGCACGTTCATTGTTGCAAAAACCACGACTGATGATACTTGACGAAAGTTTCGCGGCGCTCGATCCGGAAACACTGGCTCGTACATTACAATGCGTGCTTCAACGCAGTAACACCCTGCTGGTTATTGCACACCCTTGATCAGTGATTGAAAATCCATGGATTTGAATTAACATGACGACAAACGACGAATTACCTATACCCGATGCCGTTCCATCAAAATGGCAACAATTCCGCCACTATCTGTATCGACGCATACATATTCTCATTCTTCTGGGGATTGTACTGAGTATCGGCACCGTTATGTTGTGGTCTCGTATCGTGACTGTGATTGAAGCAGGTGAAGGCGGAGTATTGTTTCGTCCACTAGGCGGTGGTGTGGAGACGGATCGCGTGTACACCGAAGGCGTGCATATCATCTGGCCTATTGACACCATGACGCATTACGATGCCCGTGTACAGATTATTTTACATAGCTTTGACGTATTGACTAACAGAGGGTTACCCGTTACGCTGACGCTGGCGGTACGCTATAAGCCAATTTTTGAATTACTAGGGTTGTTGCATCAAAAAGTCGGACCGGACTATCCGAATAAAATTATTCTGCCACAAATTGAATCAGTGTTGCGTAAGGGTCTTGGTACGCATTCTCCTGAAGAGATCTATACCAACAAGGACATGCTGTTAAGCAAACTTATTGCACGCGCCATTGAAGAAGTCGGACGCAAATATGTGATTGTTGATGATGTGATCATTCGCAGCGTCACTCTGCCGGAAGAAGTGCGTCGTGCAATCGAAGCCAAACTGGTGGAGGAACAACGCCTGCTTACCTACGATTTTCGTCTAAAAACGGCAGCACAGGAAGCAGAGCGCAAGCGCATTGAATCTCGCGGCATTCGTGATTACGCGGCAAACATCAATGCAACGATGAGTGAAAATGTTCTACGCTGGCATGGCGTTCAGGCAACCAAAGAATTAGCGGCATCACCAAACAGCAAACTGGTTTTGATCGGTGGAGGCAAAGACGGATTGCCGCTCATCCTCAATGCCGGTGATTGGGGAAAAGAAAGCTTTTCCCAAAAGAAAATGAATTCTTCGAAAAAACATGTTTCTACGAACAGAACTCACCAGAAAAGTTCCGTTGCTGTATTAAAAACATCGCCAACCGGGGAGAAAAACCATGAATAGTCATCTTGCACTTGTCTTTTTTATCTGTTTACTGGTTGGTCTGTTGGGTAAAAACAGAAAACTCGGTTTTTGGGGTTACTTCTTTGGTTCCATTGTACTTACACCGTTGGTGGGACTGTTGCTACTGCTATCTTCAGATCCGAAAAAATAGTCCAGTACGGACACATATTTCACTTGACTGTGAATACTGAAGAAGCATTATACCGCGTATTCGCTGCAAGCTGTTCAACGATTGGAAAACGGCTCGGGGTGAGCAGGCAGGGAGTGCCTTGTCAATATCAGTAAGGAGGTCGTTAAATGACTGATCAATCAGAAACTATTGAAGAGAACGCTGAGGTTTCTGCGGAGGAAATGACCGATACCAGGCGCGACGACAAAGCTATCAACACAATCCATCAATACATGGCAGGCGCAATGGTTGCGGGAATTGTTCCAATCCCCTGGGTTGATCTTGCGGCAACCACGGGCATTCAACTGAAAATGTTGCACAGCCTCTCCAGGATTTACGATGTGGAATTCAAATCAAATATTGGTAAAAGCGCTATCAGTAGCTTGCTTGGCAGTAGCGCAGCAGTGGCTTCGTCCGCACCCTTGGCGGCCAGTATCAGCAAATTGATTCCGGTTATTGGTCATGTAGGTTCTTCAGCAACATTGATTTTGCTCAACGGTGCTTCCACCTATGCTGTTGGCAAGGTTTTTCAGCAGCATTTTGCATCAGGTGGAACCTTTTTGTCCTTTGATCCGGAAAAAGTTCGTGGATATTTTTCTGAACAATATGAGAAAGGCAAGATCGTGGTTTCGAACCTTCGTGGCAAAGAAGAGGCAGCACCTGAAGCGCCCCAGACTTCTGCCTGATCAAGTTCATTTAGCGAGGCGTAAGTATGAATAACAAGCATGGACAAGCAAAGCGCTCAACTCCAAAACGCGCGGGTATGGCGCAGCGCACTAATATCAAGGCGGGTAATAGTTTAAGTGATTTCTGGAATCATCTTAATCTTAAAGGACTGGTTCCGGGCGCTGGAAGTTCAACATCTTCTGGCACGTCATCTTCCATTTGAACCATTGTTGGTCAGGTGCTGTACCCTTATGAAATAATATCCACTCAGTTATCTCGACGTTTTCCACTTACCGCGCGCGTTTCGCACTGTCGGTAAAAACAGGGATAATTGGGTGGATATTTTTTACTCTGCAGTCTGAAAACTGACGGCAGGAATTTTCTGTTCCCAGACTGATTTCTGGATATAACCCTGATTCATGACTGATTACTTATGGCGTGGTTACGCATCGACAAAAACGCCCAATTATTCTATCGTTCAATTGTTCCAGTACTGGCTGTGTGGCTACATCATTCTTGTTGCTGGATGCAGTTTACCTGCAGAAGTATCTGATGCCGCAAAAAGTGATAAGCTATCCATAGGCATAGCCTGGCCGGAGAATCATGGGTTATTTGTTGCCGGAGCACGCCTTGCGGTAACTCAGGCCAATGAGTCCGGTGGTATTGCAGGAAAACACATTGAACTCGTTGTTAATGAAGACGAAGCATCACAACTGGATTTGCTGGAACACAGTTCCATACTTACCTTCGGTGAAGCAGCCAAGGAGCGCTCTCGCATCATCGCCCGTGACTTCACGTCTTCTTCTCCACGTGTCGTAGCCGTGATTGGTCATCAATATTCTGCCATGGCGTTTGCAGCAGCACATGCCTATCAACAAAACCGAATGCTGTTTATTGCCCCTACGGCAACAGATACCATTCTGACAACCATGGGCTTTGATCTGGTCTTTCGCATGTTGCCAACCAACCTGATATTAGGCGCACAACTGGCCAAATTTGCACATTTCCGTGGTTATCACCGGGTTGCAGTATTTAACGAGCGCAGCGAAGGTGCACTGGAATTAACGGATGCTTTTTCTCAACAAGCATCTGAACAGTATGGCATCAAAACGGTTATACAAAAATCATTTTTCAACAGTATGCCGGAACGTGATTTAACAAAGTTCGCTGTTGAATTTCGCCGTCAACATCACAGGCAGGCCATTGACGCCATCCTGATCTTTACCAACAGCGAATTATCACTAAAAATCATCAAGGAATTTCGCAAACGCGGAGTTAGCGATGTGCCATTTATCGGTAATGATTCGCTGGATCAATCTACTTTCTGGAACGCCTTGCAAGCGTGGCAGGAGCAACACAAACAATCCGCCAATGTTGCTATCCCTACGGTGTTTGACCCACAACATCCTCAAAATATTCCTTTCACCCAGCGATTCAAACATGAATACGGAAAAGAACCTGATCGTTATGCAGCTTTGGCATACGATAGCATCAACATGCTTTTACATGCCATTCAACATGCTAATGGCTCAAATGATTCGCTTAAAATTGCCGATGAACTGCGTTATGGAAATATTTGCAGCGGCTTGACGGGCAATATATACTACCAGGATAACGGCGATGTTCGCGACAAACTCTATTTGATCAAATGGCTGGATAAAAAAGGCTTTTCCTATTTCACACTGGAAAATAAAAATGCTGACCAACAACCGATAAGCAAACATCCGCTATGCATCGATCATGATAGGGATAAGGATGGGGTGATCAATCCACTGGATCACAGCCCTGATGATACACCCGAAATGTTGATCTTTGGTGTCTATCAGGAGGGAGAACAGGCAGGAGTTCCGGTTGACAGTGACCGGGATCAGGTTCCGGATTACCGCGATCAGTGCCGCAATGATAGCCCTGAAGCAATTGTTAAGGGCGTAGATCAAACGGGTTGTCCTGTTGATCATGATCACGATGAGATGCCAGATTACCGGGATGCTTGCCCGAGTGATAGCAAAGCAGCACTACAATATGGCGTGGATCAGCATGGTTGCCCTATTGATTCTGATAACGATGGCGTAGCAGATTATCTGGATCAGAGTCCACACGATACGCAGCAGGAAATCAGTGCTGGTGTAGACGCCAATGGTATTCCTAAAGATAGTGATGCAGATGGTATGCCGGATTATCTTGACCATTGTCCGCTGAGTAGCAAACAGGATATTGAGGCTGGCCTTGACTCCTATGGATGCGCCATTGACCAGGATCATGATGGTGTGCCCAACTATTGGGATCAATGCCCTGAAAATAACCCTGAAGAATTGAAATACGGTGTCAACCGCGAGGGTTGCCCGACAGACAGTGATACCGACAGTGTGGTAGACTACCTTGATCAGTGCCGCAGCAACACGAAAGAAGAACTGACGTTCGGCGTTGACGCAAAAGGTTGTCCAACAGACAGCGATAGCGATGGCGTGGCTGATTATCTCGATCAGTGCCGCACCAACACCAAAGAAGAACTGAGCTTCGGTGTTGATGAAAAGGGCTGTCCGACGGACAGTGATACCGATGGCGTGGCAGATTATCTCGATCAGTGTCGTACGAACACCAAAGAAGAACTGAGCTTCGGTGTTGACGCGCAAGGCTGTCCGACGGACAGCGATGCCGATGGCGTGGCGGATTATCTTGATCAGTGCCGCACCAATACGAAAGAAGAACTGGCCTTTGATGTTGATGCGAAAGGCTGCCCGACGGACAGCGATGCCGATGGCGTGGCGGATTATCTTGATCAGTGCCGCACCAATACGAAAGAAGAACTGAGCTTCGGTGTTGACGCGCAAGGCTGTCCGACAGACAGCGATGCCGATGGCGTGGCGGATTATCGCGACCAATGCCGCACCAATACGAAAGAAGAACTGGCCTTTGATGTTGATGCGAAAGGTTGTCCGAAGGACAGCGATAGCGATGGCGTGGCGGATTATCTCGATCAGTGCCGCACCAACACCAAAGAAGAACTGAGCTTCGGTGTTGACGCGCAAGGCTGTCCGACGGACAGCGATGCCGATGGCGTGGCGGATTATCTCGATCAGTGCCGCACCAATACGAAAGAAGAACTGAGCTTCGGTGTTGACGCGCAAGGCTGTCCGACGGACAGCGATGCCGATGGCGTGGCGGATTATCTTGATCAGTGCCGCACCAATACGAAAGAAGAACTGAGCTTCGGTGTTGACGCGCAAGGCTGTCCGACGGACAGCGATGCCGATGGCGTGGCGGATTATCTCGATCAGTGCCGCACCAACACCAAAGAAGAACTGGCCTTCGGTGTTGATGAAAAGGGTTGCCCGACAGACAGCGATGCCGATGGCGTGGCGGATTATCGCGACCAATGCCGCACCAACACCAAAGAAGAACTGGCCTTCGGTGTTGACGCGAAAGGTTGTCCGACGGACAGTGATGCCGATGGTGTGGCTGATTATCGCGATGCATGCCGTCAAACACCTGCCGGACTGAAAGTGGACAAGCATGGTTGTGTCGTACTGCAAACGATCACGTTTGCCTCGGATAAAAGCTTTGCAGTGGGCAAGGCTCTGCTATCACGCGAAGCCAAACGGGAATTGCGCAAGATGGTCAAAAAACTCAATATTGCGCTAATTAAATCCATTCATATCACAGCACACACGGACAGCCGTGGCAGTGAAGCATTTAACCAGCGCTTATCAGAGAAGCGGGCGCAGGCAGTGAAAAAAGAATTGCAAAACCTGGGAATTCCTGGCGCATTGATTCACGCCGAAGGTAAAGGTGAGAGCGTTCCGATTGCCAGCAACGCCACGGAAGAGGGACGCGCACGCAATCGTCGTGTCGATATCGAATTGGAGGCCCTGGCCAAGAAAAACAAAAAGAGCGGCGGTTAAACGGATGTCAATTTCTTTTTCACGCACTGCTGCGGCACTTCATGCGGATCGCTTTGAAACACTGGTTCGTTTTGGCATGATAGCTGGTCTGGTCATTATACTGTGCTGGTTACTCTGGTTTTTTAATGGAACCGTGTATCACTATCTGAAAAGTGAATCATCCACAATCACGCTGGAGCCTCAACCCGTCTGGCGCTTGGACGATCAACAATCGCATATCATCCCCTATCAACGCTATACCATTATTGCACATTTCAGCAAAGCGGATCTGTCACACATCGAAAAAGGTCAGCAAGCGGCACTTTATTTCTCTGGCGATGAAACTCTTCCCAACCGTCCGTTCACCACCACGGTTGATCAAGTGAACAGCAAACAGGGAACAGCCACGCTTCACCTGGAAGTCCGTAGAGATAACCCCACATCACCCGGAAGCGATGCGCAAGCTCCCGAAGTGGAGGTTGCTGTTGCCAGTGAGACACCTGCGGCATTCCTTTTCCACGTTGTTAGCGCAAGATCTGTTCACTCAACCCGTTGATGCAAACCAGAAGAAGCTTTTTTGTTCCACAGGTCATCCAGACATCTGCCATGGATTGTGGCCCGGCCGCGCTTAAATCATTGCTGGATGGTTTTGGTGGCAAACTTAACTACGCCCGCCTGCGCGAAGCTTGTCAGACAGATGTAGATGGTACATCCATTGATACTTTGGAGGATATTGCCGTTCAACTAGGCTTTGATGCTGCACAGCTATTGATCCCGAAAGAACACCTCTTCCTCAACAGTATTTCAACATTACCGTCCCTGATACTGGTTCGATTACCTGACGGTGCGCCCCATGTTATCGTGCTATGGCAAATTATTTTTGACTGGGCGCAGATCATGGATCCGGCAACTGGGCGACGCTGGCTGCGTCTGGATGAATTGAAGGCGATGCTTTACACCCATCACCAGTTAATTACCCCGGAAGCCTGGTTGCAGTGGGGCGGCAGCAGTGAATTCCTTGATCCCTTGCGTCAGCGTTTACGTCGCATCTGTGAGGATTCAGCGTGGGTGGAAGGTTGCATCGAAATGGCGGCTGCTTCTGAACACTGGTCTGCATTGGCCACACTGGATGCTGCCGTACGCATGGTGGAAGATCTACTGAAAACACATACTATTGCATCGGGAAATGAGGCAGGTAAACTGGTGAACCAGCTTTACAAGCATCCTTCTTCCATCGCAGGTTGTTATTGGCTGGTCTATCCCGCACCGCAGGATAGCAGTCAGTTGATTTTTCGTTCGGCTGTGATCGTGCATATTCCGGGGCGTCTTGAGCAACAACATGCATCTGAAACATCAGAAAACCTGCAAGAGGATACACACAGCAAGCCGCTCCCTGAAGATATTGCCAATGCCCTGAAGGAAAAACAAGAAAGCGTTCTGCACCGGGTGTTTTCGAGTATGCGTGCCGATGGCTTGCTTACACCAACACTATTGGTTGCCTGTGCGTTCTTTGCAGCCATTGGCATCACGGTTGAAGTCATTGTCTTGCGTGGTTTGGTGGAGATTGCCGAAAAAGTCCATTTGCTGCCACAACAGGAAGAAGGTTATGCGCTTGTTTTTATCTTTTTCCTTTCTCTGCTGTTGCTGGAATGGCCGATGACCATGGCCACTTGGCAAATAGGACGGCGGCTGGAAATTCGCCTGCGACAGCAACTTCTGGAAAAACTACCGCAACTGGAAGATGGCTATTTTCACAGTCGGCTGACCTCAGACATGATTCAGCGTGCCTTTGAGTTGCGCGATCTTCGCAACCTTCCGGATTTAGCCATCAATTTCTGGCGTTTGTTGCTACAAATTGTTTTTATTTGTGTGGGGCTGATTGTTCTTTATCCAGCAGGAACAGGTCTAATTGTTCTCAGTGCCACGCTGATCATCACACTGACGTTCGCCACACAGCCTTTGTTGCGCGAACAAGACATGCAGTTTCGTACCCACATGGGAGGATTAAGTCGCTTTTACCTCGATGCCTTGTTGGGACTGACACCGATTCAGGCACACCGTGCCGAAGCAGCACTGCGCACGAAGCATGATCAGCGTTTGTTACAGTGGATGAAGTCCGGCCAATCTTTTTTTGCCAGTTTTGAATTAAGCACACTGATCCAGTTGCTGGGTAGTACCCTATTGTCGATGATACTGGTATCAGGCTATTTTCATAGTGGCGTGCGCGATAGCAGTGGCATGCTGCTGTTACTCTACTGGATACTGCAACTGCCGGTTCTTGGTACCATGCTAGCCGAGACCGCACAGCAATACCCTGCCCGGCGCAATCGTTTGTTGCGCGTGCTGGAACCACTGAGCGCACCGAACGAAAGTCACCACTGGTATACTGACGATATTTCACCTCCACCATCTGTTCAGGCATCGGCTGCAAATTCAGACATTACAAACGGAGTAACAATCGTTTTTCATCAAGTGGAACTGAAGCTCCGTGGTCATACGGTGTTGCATGATTTGCAGGCAATCATTCGAGCTGGCGAACATTTGGCCGTGGTTGGCAAATCCGGTGCGGGAAAATCCACCCTGGTGGGGTTATTACTCGGCTGGCACAAGCCTTCTTCGGGCGGCAGCGTGTGGGTGGATGGTGAACTGCTGCATGGTGATGCGCTTCATCGCCTACGTCGAGAACTGGTGTGGGTGGATCCGGAAATTCAGTTGTGGAACAAATCCTTATTGCAGAACATCCGCTATGGCAACGAAACAGAGGATAACGACGCTGTTGATGATGCCTTGTGGGAACAGGCAGAACTGCTTCCCTTGCTGGATCAACTTCCAGAACGTGAACAATCGCTGTTGGGTGAACAGGGAGGTTTACTATCTGGCGGTGAAGGCCAGCGTGTTCGTCTGGCACGCGCCATGAATCGCAAGAAAGTGCGTCTGGTAATTCTGGACGAACCGTTCCGTGGTCTGACCCGTGAGCAACGCAGCAGACTACTTCTCAAGGCGCGCCAGTACTGGCGACATGCAACACTGATATTCATTTCGCATGATGTTGGCGACACGCATGGCTTTGATCGCGTCTGGGTAATTGATGAAGGTCGACTGGTTGAAGATGATGCTCCTGCCACATTGACAGCACAACCATCCTCCCACTACGCTCGCCTGCTTAAAAGCGAGCGAAAAGTTCAGGAGCTGATCCGAAACGACACCAACTGGCGCAATATACGCCTGCACAACGGAAAAATAGAAGAACGATAACTCCTTCTAGGAGTCTGTCGGACTTTGGCAATCGTCACGAGAAATAGCGGGATTGAGCCAAATATGCGACCTGTTGGCGGCGAATAGCAGCGCTATTTAACAAAAAACAGGGCGAATATTTGGCCAATATCCGCTTTTTCGCAGTAGATTGATCAAAGCCCGACAGACTCCTAGCTTCCCCTGTCAACCAACAAAAAAACAAGTGCTTGCCCAGACTTTACTGGCAGCTTAGGCTTGGGCAATGGCACTGAATGAACGCGAACTGTTGCTCGTTTATGAACGTCTGAATGAAATCTTCAGGGAAGACCTTCGTATTTCCCGTCCCTTGGTGAAAATGTTGCATCAGGCAGGCAAGGATCGTGAAGCTAGCGAAATTGCCTTTCTTACCGCACAACGAATGATCTCAAGTCAGCGTTCAGAGAGTGCCCTGGGCTTCCTTGAAATGTGTCGGAAAATTGGCCACCCATCTGAGGATGAAATCAATTCCCTGATGGTTATTGCCGAGTTAACAGGCGAAGAATCAGCTGTTCGCGGAAAAAACAGCGTCTTTCCCCTTGTTAGCCAGTTATCCGACCAGGAAAGCATGGATTTTATCGCGCATGGCGATTTGCGGCGTTTTGGTGTTGGCGAGGCAGTACTTGAGCAGGGTGAAATCAGCGACAGCTTTTATTTGATTCTTGATGGGCAGGTGCATATTCATATGCATTCAGGCGATGCTGAGTTGAGTCTGAATCAGCTTGGGCCGGGAGATTTCTTTGGTGAATTTGCCAGTATTTACCATCTTCCGCGTTCAGCAACGGCGACAACGCTAACGCCTTGTTTGTTACTGGAACTGTCTGAGGAAGATATTCAGAAGCTGATGCAGGCCTCACCGCTGGCGGGTGAATATCTGTTGAATATCGTCAGGCAACGCATGGTGTATTCCATGAGTTGCGGTCATCCTGCACTTGCTGATATCGCGGAAATCGATCGTGAATGGATGGCAAAGAAGTCGTCTGTCCATGAGTTTTCACCACGGCAACAACTTCAGGCTGGCAGCCTGCCTGAAGGGAAATGGGCTGTTGTTTTCATCGGTGCTTTTGAAAGAAAAAAGACAACAGGTAAGGTGGAACGACTTGAAATCGGCGATATGTTTTCTACCACCCTGCCTGCGGGGGAAACCTGGCAGGCATGTGAACGAACATTTGTTTATTGCCTTTCTGCGGATGTATTTGCTTCTTTTTGCAATGCTTATGTGTCATTTGAGGAATGGGTGCAATCACATGTTGAAGGTGCACCCGCACCGATTGGGATATCGGGGTGATTTTATCCTTCTGCCAGACAGGGGGAATTTTTTTACTGTTCAGGGGGACTGAGTTGTGCTTGCAGGTGAGAGCTCTTGTGACTACAGTGCGCTGCAGAGGTGGCGTATGAAGTGTGTTATTTCATGTATTCTGGCTTTTTGTCTCCCCGCAATGGTGAGTGCGGCAGACTTTTCGACGGGTGATGCAGCCAAAGGCAAGGCCATTTACGATCAAATTTGTGTGCATTGCCATCATTTGACTGATGAGGCAAGTGCCGTAGGTGCGCCTGGCTTTAAGGGTGTGACCAAGAGACGTACGCTGGAATGGATCAATGAATGGATTTCCGGCCCCGAAGCCTTCGTCAAAAAAGACGCTGCAGCCAAGGAACTGGTCAAGGGCAAGCCTATCGTGATGCCAACATTTCCTGAAATGCAGGTAGAGCAAAACCGGATGGATATTATTGCTTTTTTGAAAACGCTTTAGACTGCAAGGCAGGGTGCGCGCAAGGCGGTGTCTGGCGAAAGGGGACTTGCCAAGTCCCTTTTTCTTACCATAATGCCGCGCTCTGCGGCTTGTTTCACGAGCTGGCAAAGATTCGGAGAGATGGCTGAGTGGCTGAAAGCGCGCCCCTGCTAAGGGCGTATAGGCTAACACCTATCGAGGGTTCGAATCCCTCTCTCTCCGCCACTGAATTCCGGCATTCCTCTGGATAAGTGTCAGGTGCGGATTATTGCCACACGCTTCAGCTGAGCTTTCCAGGGGGGCTTCTTGTCTTATTACAGAATGACATTTCTTTCCTTGCTTTTTATGGTCGGCCTTGTTCTTGCCGGATGTGATAATGATGATGTCACGCAGATTGAGTGGATGATTCCCATGCAACCGGCACAGGATCACCATAGCACCAGCGCACTGGCCAGGCAGGTACCGACGTGGGCTGTTCACGAAGGCATGAGTGCCGATATCAGCCTGCTCAACAAACACAAAGCCAGACGATGGGATTATCATCTCACCACCGAAAATCCCGTAAAACGCGGTGATATGACGATTGAGTTGCTGGGAGTAGCGCACGGCCTTCGTGTTGACAAAGACGGGTATCGTGAAGATGATGACGTCGATAATCCTGCCGCATGGTTGCGGATCATGAAAAAGGGGCATATCATCCATGAAGGCTGGATGTACCAGAAGTTCCCCGAATTATTTGGTCTTGATGACCCCGAATGGTGGATCAGCGTCAGGGCTGTTCAGCAGGCACCTGCCAACAGGAGTAATACGTGATCAATTTTGAATATGCACCCTGGGGGATGTATTTTGCTGCCGTTATGTACGTACTGGGCAATGGCGTCTGGATGAATCATGCCGTGCGGCAACGACGCTGGCTTGGCTGGTTGCTCTGGTTGCTGCTGGCAGTACTGATATTACTGGTGGCAGGTGCAATGGATATGCGCATGCAGGGCGCACAAGGCGGGCTGATGGACCACCTGCTGGCGCATGATCCGGAAAATCACTGGATTGTGCTTACCTTGTTTGCCCTGATGTCTGTGCCGGCAGCTGCCTGCGTCATGTTGCGCCAGTCGCTGCAATGGACGCGGCTGGCAGTTATCGCCCCCGCCTTGCTGATTTTTCTGTCAATGGGGCAGCAGTTGGGTAATCCACAGAATGATTATCTGCTGATCAGTATTGGCGTGACACTGGCTGTGTGCGCTTCGTTATGGATGTGGCAACAGGCACTGGATGCTGAACCTGAACCCTTGCGCA
This sequence comes from Mariprofundaceae bacterium, assembly GCA_015488125.1. GTDB lineage: Bacteria > Pseudomonadota > Zetaproteobacteria > Mariprofundales > Mariprofundaceae > AB-137-C09. Next base: position 7,103 of record WFOJ01000107.1, on the reverse strand, counting down.
AGAAGCATTCATGAAAAACGCTCAAAATATTGCTCATACACTGATTGAGGCGATGCCGCATATCCAGCGTTTGGCTGGTCAGGTGATTGTTATCAAATATGGTGGCAACGCCATGGTGGATGAGGAACTGAAATGGGGGTTTGCACGGGATATTGCCCTGCTTAAGCAGATTGGTGTGAACCCTGTGGTCGTGCATGGCGGCGGCCCACAAATCGGCAAAGTGCTTCAACAAATCGGCAAGCAAAGTGAATTTATTGATGGCATGCGCGTTACCGACAGTGAAACCATGGATGTGGTGGAAATGGTGCTGGCAGGCCGCGTCAACAAGGAAGTAGTGGCCAATATCAACCGCGCCGGTGGGCGGGCTGTTGGACTTTCCGGTAAGGATGCGGGTCTGATTTGTGCGCGAAAAATGCATATAGAGCGCAATAATCCAGCCATGAACGTGCCGGAACTGATTGATCTTGGCCATGTCGGCAAGGTACATCGCATCAACACGGATGTACTGCGACTGTTGGAGCAGGATCGCTTTATTCCTGTGATTGCCCCTGTGGGTTTTCACCAGTCAGACAATCAAAGTTACAATATTAACGCGGACTATGTGGCTTCGGCAGTGGCATGCGCCATGGATGCCAGTAAACTTATTCTGTTGACTGATGTCACCGGCGTGCTGGATGAGCAAAAACAGCTTTGCAGTAGCCTTGATGCAAACAGAGCGCGTGCCATGATGAATAGCGGCGTTATTGCCGGCGGCATGATTCCCAAGGTGAATTGCTGCCTGGAAGCGCTCGCTCACGGCGTTTCTCATGCGCATATCATTGATGGTCGCCTGCCTCATGCCCTGTTGCTTGAACTACTGACCGATGAAGGCATCGGCACCATGTTTTGCGGTGACTGAAGAAACGCAGACTGGCTTCAAGGTAGCGCCCGAACACGCACACCTGTTGCGCCTGGCAACGCTGGCCTCTGTTTCGGTGGCCAGCATGCTGATTGTGGCCAAACTGATCGCCTGGTTTCTCAGCGATTCGATCAGTATTCTGGCGACTTTGCTTGATTCCTGCCTTGATGTGCTGGCTTCACTGCTCAATATGCTTGCTGTCCGTCACGCGCTGGAACCGCCGGATAACGAGCATCGTTTTGGCCATGGTAAGGCCGAGGCGCTGGCCGGCATGGGGCAGTCGATGTTTATCGCCGGCTCGGCGTTGTTTCTTATCCTCGAAAGTGTTCGTAGACTATGGCATCCGCAACCCGTTGACGCTGTTGAAATCAGCCTCGGCATCATGCTGCTGTCAGTGATGTTGACGCTGCTGTTGCTGGCGTTTCAGCGACATGTGATCAGACGTACCGCATCCACGGCTATTCAGGCGGATGCCTTGCACTATAAAAGTGATTTGTATGCTAACACAGGCGTTGTTGCCGCATTGGTGCTGGCTGGCTGGGGATGGTCGGGCTTCGACGCATGTTTTGGTTTGCTCATTGCAGGATTTATTCTGCATAGCGCCTGGGGAATCGTTCGTCAGTCCTGGGATGAACTGATGGATCACGAATTACCCGAAGAAGAACGTGAGAAAATCAGGAATATCGCGTTGGCGCACCCCATGGCCGAAAGCGTGCACGATATGCGCACCCGAAAATCGGGCAGCCGTTATTACATCCAGCTGCATCTGGTACTTGATGCTGATCTACCCTTACATCAGGCGCATCAGATCGCCGATGAAGTTGAGGCTGCCATATGCGAGTCATTCCCAGCTGCTGACGTAATTATTCATCAGGATCCGACAGGGCTAATGGAGCCGCCACCAGAGCATGAACTATCACGTTAGCCGCAGAAGAAGGCTATCCAGGACGACCGCTCTGTTGTTATGATGCCCCTATTTCGCAATCGTCACGAGAAATAGCGGGAGTTGAGCCAAATATACGACCTGTTGGCGGCAAATAGCAGCGCTATTTAACAAAAACAAGGCGAAGATGTGGCCAATATCCGGTTTTTCGTAGTAGATTTGCCGAAGTCCGACAGATTCCCGGGGATACCAATGTCAATTCGTTGTTTTCGTCGCTATGCCTTGCTCGCTGGCCTCTCGCTGTTGCTTGGCCTTGGCTTCCTTCGTTTTGCCAGCCCTTCTGATGTTCAGCTATCATCATGGCCATTGTTGACTTATCGTACCATGATCGGTGAGCTTGATGGCCGCCCCTGCCCTTCCTGGCCGCATTGCTCTGTTTATGCAGCACAAGCCATTCACCAGCATGGCCTGCCGACCGGCAGTTTGTTCATACTCGATCGCTTGATTCATGAACATGACGACCGCAATAGACCACGTGTCATCGTCGATAACACCATTCTGATCGCCGACCCCCTGTGGTACAATGAGCAAGCTTTAGATATGCATTTAACATCTACCATGTAATTTGCGCCGTGTTGTTCAGTAATACGCCATTCACCGTAATACTAACGGTATCCGTCATCGCTGGTGAACCGGCATTGATGACCACCTCATAACGACCATCGCCAAGATCCCTGACAGGCCAGACAACACTGGCCCCGGACAGGCCATTGGCCAGCGTCGCTTTAAGCTGCAACCCACTGCCGACCACATTACCCGCAGTGTCCTTCGGCGTGACCGTCAGTGTTACGGCAGTCGCTAGGCCGCCGAGATTGACGTTGAGAGGGCTGACTGTCGTCAATGTGGCGCTGATCACCGGCGTAGGCTGACGATGATGATAGCCAAGATCCAGGTTACCGGCATCGCTGGTATTCGCTTCAGCATAAGGATTGGCCGCCAGCCATGGTAGTGCCAGGTACTGATAAGGATCGGCATTGATTGCCGGTGATGCCGCCCCTAAATACCAGCCACCCGTCATCTGTGGTACGGCATACACGTCATTCACACCATTATTGATGCGACCATCCTGCACCAGGTTATAGCTTTCGCTCAGGATTGCTGTGCTGAATACGTCGTTCAGGCTGCCATTTTTGTTGTTGGCAGCGATGATATTGTCCTGCATGGTGACGTTGGCTGTGCCAATTGCCCGCAAGCCCGCGCCATCGGCGGTAGCATCGGTGATGAGATTGTCGCTAATGGTATTATTCAGCAGGCTGACGACAGCGCCATTGCGCACGCTGATACCACCGCTACCGAGGCTGTAGGTAGCGCTGTTTTCGACAATCAGATTATTGCGGATTTGCGGATTCGTCGTCACGGATGAAGCAACATCAATGCCACCGGCATAATCGCCCCATTGGCCACTGTTGCCACGAATCAAATTATGCTCAATGACCGTACCGGCAGGCACATTATTAACCAGAATACCCGCACCATTTTGATTGTTGAGAATGCGGTTGTTGCTAAGGCTGATAGCTCCCGTCTGGGATGACCAACCCAGCCGCACGCCATTGCTCAGTGTCCCCTCGATCAGGCTATTGCTTAGCGTCAGCGAAGCATTGAGATCAACCAGCACGCCCAGATCAAACCCGCGCAAGGTCAGGTTCGTCAGCGTAGTACTCACTCCGGCGCCTGCCAGATACAGGCCATAACCGCTGTTGCTGCTGCGCGTGATCTGATGGCTGCCGCTGAACACAGGCTGGGTGACCATGCTCGTGCCGCTCTGGATATAGATGCCACTGGATTCAGCGATACTCAGATTTTGCACTGTCGGCGCCGTCACATAGGCATTATTGCTGCCATAGATATGCAGGCCATAAGAGCCATTATTGAAGATGCTGACATCCTGCAGCAGTGGCGAGCTGTTGTTGACGTACAACTCCCAGCCATAGCGCATGTGGGCGAAGCGCAAGCTGCCGCTGCTGCCCGTGCGATACATAATATCACCCCAGTCCTGCGCCCCCGGCGTGCCAGTAGAGGAAGGCAGCGCCACGCCGTAGGCATCATCATTCACCGAAGTGAAGATCACCGGTTGACTGGCCGAGCCATACACATCCAATACGCCATCGACGATAACATCCGTATTCCACGGCGACAGCTTCACCACTGTATAGGGATCCACAGTCAGCGATGCACCGGCGGGAACGATCAGATCACTCACAATCCACCACTGCGAATTACCTGTAGCCAAAGGATCCGGACTCAGGCGTTCGTTCGCTCCCGCAGCCAGCGTACCACTGATGCGCAGGCTGTACGGATCAGCAATCCCCGTGCCATTGCTTGCCAACAGTGAAGAAACATTTGCCGGCAGCGTTTGCCCAACCAAACGGAAGGCAGCAGCGCTGTTGCTGAGCGTATTGCTGGCATCAATCGTTGGTGAAGAGGCATTCGCCAGATAAATGCTTTCGTGAATAGCACCAGCAAAGCTATTACCGGTAAACGTACCACCTGCGCCATTACTTGCATACAAGCTGTAGGCACCGCCATTGATCGTCATATTACTGATCGTTGGTTGCACGCCCTGTCCACTCATGTAAATCGCGCCGTAAGCTGTGTTAGTCGATGCCGTGGTAATCGAACTGCCGGTAATCGTTGGCGCCACCACGCTGGCTGCGTTATTGGAGCTGTCGAGCAAATATAACGGATAATTCGAGGTATCTGTGGTATTCAACACCAGATTGGTCACAAGTGGACTGGTGATTTCGTTGGTATATGATCGCAGATAAAGGCCGGAGGCACTGAACTCCGTCGCCGTAAAATGATCCAATCGCGGTGAACTGTTGCGCACATACAGTGCATGATCGGCATAACGTACCTCGGCAAAAGCCATGGAGCCCGCCGAACCACCTTGATAATCCAGGCCATACCAGTTACCCGCGACCGGCATACCATTACTACTAGGGAGAATCGCGCCGGCGTAATCATCATTGGCCAGGGTAAACGTTACCGGTTGCGTGGCTGTACCATAGACATCCAGCACACCGCCATTTTGCACATACAAACCGGTCCCGTTATTAAACTTGAGCACACTGTAAGGATCAATCTGCAAGCGGGCACCACTGCCGACATACAAACTGCCAACGACATTCCACACAGAGTTACCACTGACCAGCGGATCAGCAGCCAGCACGGTATTGGCTGCGCTGAATGTGCCTGTTAAATGAACGCTATACACATCCACAATGCCTGCGCCCAGTACCGGTGTTAGTGTCGCCGGCAAACTCTGACCTACCATCAAATAAGGTGCGGCGCTGTTGCTGATGGTATTGCTGGCATCAATCACGGGCGAAGCATTGGCCAGATAAATACTTTCATTGGTCGCGCCGTCGAAGGTGTTCGCCGTGAAAGTACCACCTGCGCCATTGCGTTCATAAAGATTGTAAGCACCGCCGGATATAGTAAAATTACTGATCTGCGGATTTGCTGCACCATCTATGTAAATAGCGCCATAATTGCTATTCGTTGACGCCGTAGTGATATTACCGCCATTGAGAACCGGGTTCACGATACCCGTACCACTGGCATAAATATACAGCGGATGATTGTTATTGGCGGTAGTGCTCAAAGTCAATGCAGTAACAATGGGACTGGTTACCTGATTAGTCGTTGCGTACAAATACAAACCAGTATTACTGAATTCAGTGGCCGTGAAGTTATCCAGTCGAGGAGAGCTATTACTCACGTATAACGCATCGCTTGCATAACGTACCTCGGCAAAAGCCATGGAACCTGCCGAACCGCTCTGATAATCCAGGCCATACCAGTTACCCGCGACCGGCATACCATTACTACTAGGGAGAACCGCTCCGGCGTAATCATCATTGGCCAGGGTAAACGTTACCGGCTGCGTCGCTGTACCATAGACATCCAGCACAGCGCCATTTTGCACATACAGCCCGATCCAGTTGTTGAACTTCAGCACTGCATAAGGATCAATCTGCAAGCGGGCGCCATTGCCGACGTACAGGTTGCCAATCACATTCCACACGGAGTTACCACTGGCCAACGGATCAGCAGCCAGCACGGTATTGGCAGCGCTGAATGTGCCCGTTAAGTGGACGCTGTACACATCCGTAATGCCTGCGCCCAGTGCCGCTGCCAGCGTTGCAGGAAGTGTCTGACCTACCATCAAATAAGGCGCGGCGCTGTTGCTGAGTGTATTGCTGGCATCAATGGATGGTGAGGAGGCATCAGCCAGATAAATGCTTTCGTTGATTGCGCCATCAAAGGTATTGCCAGTGAACGTACCGCCTGCGCCATTGCGTGCATACAGGCTATAAGCGCCGCCATTGATCGTCATATTGCTGATCGTTGGTTGTACCCCTTGCCCGTTCATATAAATCGCGCCATAGCCGGTGTTAGTCGATGCCGTGGTAATCGAACTGCCGGTAATCGTTGGCGCCACCACGCTGGCTGCGTTATTGGAGCTGTCGAGCAAATACAACGGATAATTCGAGGTACCTGTGGTATTCAACACCAGATTGGTAACAAGCGGACTGGTGATTTCGTTGGTATACGATTGCAGATAAAGGCCGGAGGCGCTGAACTCCGTAGCTGTAAAGTTATCCAATCGCGGTGAACTGTTACGCACATACAGTGCATGATCGGCATAACGTACCTCGGCAAAGGCCATGGAACCTGCCGAACCGCTCTGATAATCCAGGCCATACCAGTTACCCGCGACCGGCGCACCCGTGCTGCCTGGAACAACGCCGGCGATGCTATCATCATTTACAGAAGTAAACGTCACCCCTGCTCCTGTCTGCCCGTAAACATCCAGCACACCGCCATTTTGCACATACAACCCCGTCCAGTCGTTGAACTTCACCACCACATAAGGGTCGATTTGCAGGCGGCAGCCGGCGCCGATATAGACCGAGTTTTGCACATGGTAGGGCGAACCATAAAGATCCCAGACAGCATTGCAGTTGGCGCCACTGATATTGCTGTTGCCGCTGGCCGAAGCAATCACCGTGCCAACGCCGGTATTGCTGGCAAATACCTGATTGATGGTCTGCGCTACACCGTAGTTCAGAGCATTCACCGTCACCGGTACCGTTTCAGCATACAAATCGCTGATGGTGGCCACGGCCATACCATTGGCATCGGTGTACAGATCCAGCGTCTGCAAACCATTCTGCGTAAACTGCGCCGAATAGGCCGCTGGTATGGTGAATTGCAGCGGACTGTTAACCAGCGGCGTGCCGTTGCCATCCACCAGTT
>WFOJ01000106.1 GCA_015488125.1 Mariprofundaceae bacterium | reverse complement strand
CAATATCAGGGCCGGTGAGGTTTTTTCTCAGGATTCCCTGTATCTGCGGGCCAAACGCATTGGTCGCATGGAAACCACCGGCATTGGCGCGGCGCATTATCCGCAAGGGCTGGATGCCTTGCAGGCGGTGACGGCTAAGGATATTCAGGCTGCCGTCCAACGCTGGCTGCGTCCTGAACGAGCAACCACTGGCTATTTACATCCTGAGGAGAGCAAACGATGAGCTGGATGATTCGATGCCAGGCCATGCTGTTGTTGCTGATACTGGCGGCACCGGTGCAGGCTACCCCCATTCAACAGGCCACGCTGAACAACGGCCTGCGGGTATTGCTCATGGAGTCGCACAACCTGCCCATGGTGGCCATGCAATTGCAACTGCCAGCTGGCAGCCGTTTTGATGCACCTGGAAAGGCCGGAACAGCGGCCATGCTGGCGGCCATGCTGACCGATCACAGCGCCCGTCATGCGCATGATGCCTTCAGCCTCTGGCTGGATGAACAGGCCATTCAACTGGGCGCGGGCGCTGGCAAGGATACGCTCAGCCTTTCCCTGACAGTGCTGCGCGAGGCATTACCGCAGGGGCTGGATGCCTTAAGCGAAGCCTTGTTGCAGCCAGGCTGGAACAAAAAACGCTTCGCGCAATTACAAAAAGATGCCGTAGCAGCGGCGACCAAATCGCTGGAGGAGCCGGGCTATCGCGCCAGTCTGGCAAGAGGCAAACTATTGTATGGCACGCACCCTTACGCCTCACCTTCAGCTGGCGATGCCAACACGCTGGCGAAGATTTCGGTTCAGGATATCAGGCAATTGTACCGCCAACAATGCAGGCCGGAAGGTGCGGTGCTGGCAGTCAGTGGTGATATTACCATGGATACCCTGTTGCCCATGCTCAATCAGCGCTGGCAATCGTGGCAGGGCAAGCCTGCAGTGGCCGCTGATCATATTGCCAAAGTCAGGCCACAGGCGGTGACACAACAGGATATTACCATGCCGACCACGCAAACGCTGGTGCAGTTTGCCAGACTGGGCATCGCCCGTCACGATCCCGACTTTTTTCCGGTGCTGGTGCTGAACCATTACCTGGGCGGCAGCGGTTTTGGCTCTTTGCTGATGGAAGAAGTCCGTGAGAAGCGCGGTCTGGTGTATGGTGTTTATTCTTATGCCATGCCACTGCTGGCCACTGGCCCGCTGGTGATCAGTTTGCAAACACGCGCTGATCAGGCTGCTGCTGCCGAAAAACTGGTGCGTCAGCAACTTGATACGCTGGCCAGAGGCCATGTGGATGCGCAGCGTCTGAAAAAAATCAAGGGAAATCTGACGGGTGGTTTTGCCCAGCGGATGGACTCGAATCGTGAGCGGGTGGGACTGATCGGCATGATCGGGTTTTACCATTTGCCACTGGATTATCTGGAGAACTGGACGAAACGCGTCGATTCGGTCAAGCTTGCCGACGTTCAGCGTGTCGCCAAACGTTTTATGCCAGCGGATGAGTGGAGCGTCATTCGTGTTGGACCTGGAGGGAAAAAACCATGAAAACCATTTTAATTGCTGATGATTCGGATTCCAGTCGCGATATTACCAGCCATTTTCTGCAGCAGGGTGGCTTTCGCGTACTTGAAGCGGATGATGGTGTCACAGCGCTGGAAATTCTCAAGCACCGGCATGTTGACCTGATTCTGACCGATATCGTGATGCCAAAAATGGATGGCTGGGCGTTTTATGCTGAGGTGCGCAAGCAGCGTCATTTTAATCTGACACCATTTGTGTTTCTCAGCGTACTGGATGACCTGAACGATCAGATCAAGGGGCTGACACTGGGGGTGGATGATTATTTGTCCAAACCGATCACGCCACAGCAACTGCTGGCCCGCGTTAATACGGCGCTGGCTCGTCGTGATCGCATGGCGGCCTATTTTTACGAAAATCCGGTAACCGGTCTGGCCACCGCCAATTATTTTCGCGAAGCGCTGAAAAAAGAAAAATTACGCTCTAACGTTTCCGGTCGTCCGGCAAGTCTGGTGGTATTCGGTATTGGCAATTATGTATCGCTGGTACGCGGGCATGCCGAGTGGTTTGCTGAATCGGCCAGCCGCAAAGCAGCCCGTCAGTTAGGCCAGCAGGCCCGGCCTTTCGATGTTGTGGCAGATATGGGGCAGGGGCGTTTTGCCGCCTTGCTGCCAGAGGCAACGCTGGATGATGCCAAAATGTGGGCGAACAGTGTGGCCTCCAGCTGGAATCTGTCATTAACCTGGCCTGCCACAGAGCAATCTATCGCTATTGACATCGGCTATGATTGCGATGCGATCGCCGATAATTCTGAAGATCCGCTGACTGTACTCGACAAGCAACTGGCATCATTCGAACGCAAGTGGTAAACGCTGGCTTACTGTACACCGCTGCAATGTTTATGGGTAAAGGGCAGGGCTGACCCTGCGTATTACTGCAGGTGAGTTGGGCAACCGGCGGATTACTGTACCGAATCTGCCTGGCCTTCGACCAACGCCAGCAAAAGTTCGTCAGGCATTGTTCAATATGCTGGCGCATCATCTCACACAGCCTTTTTCGGCATGCCATATGCTCGAGTTGTATGCAGGTTCTGGTATCATGGCGCTGGAAGCCATTTCACGGGGGATGAACAGCGTCACTTCACTGGAAGCCAGCCCTCGTGCCTGCCGTGCCATGCGTCAGCAGGCCGGGCGGCTGGCCATCGCGCCACAGCGCTGGCATATTTGTCAGGGGCGTATTCCCCATGCCCTTTCCGCTGTAACTGGGCAGTATTATGCTGTCATCTTTGCTGATCCGCCTTATCACCAGGGCGATTCAGCCGCTTTACCCGCATGGCTGATGCGCCATGCCATTGATTTTGATATACTGGTGGTGGAAGAAGCCAGCGATGCCATGCCTGACTATGCCGGGCTGGCGCTGGAAACCCTGGCTATCCGGCGTTACGGCCACAGCAGTCTGACGTTGCTGAAAAAAATACCACTGGAGAAAGCATGAATAACTGCGCTATCTACCCGGGAACATTTGACCCTGTTTCGCTGGGTCATGTGGATGTGGTGCGCCGTGGTCTGAGGCTGTTTGATCGCGTGGTGATCGGCGTTGCCGAGAATCCGGGCAAACACCCGGTATTTGACCTTGATACCCGTGTGCAACTGGTTCAGGCGACATTTACCGGTGAACCGGGCGTGGAAATCGTGCCTTTTTCCGGTCTGCTGGTACAACTGGCGCAACAGCATCATGCCAGCGCCATTCTGCGGGGCCTGCGGGCGGCATCCGATTTTGAATATGAATTTCAGATGGCAACCATGAACCGCCGCCTCGATAGCGAAATTGAAACGGTGTTTGTCATGGCGCGCGAGGATTATACCTTTGTGTCCTCCCGCTTTATCCGCGAAATTGCCAGCATGGGCGGCGATGTTGCCTCGCTGGTGCCTGCTCCCGTGTTGCCTCTGCTGAAGCAAATATCAACCAGATCCGGGTAAGCAATCCGACAGACTCCTGGTGTGTCGTGAGCTTGCTCAGGTGGCTGAGGAAGCAGACTGCCCTGCGTTATGCTCCACCTGATGTTTGAGATAAAACATGCCGCCAAGAACGCTGAAGAACACAATCACCTGCAACGCACTCGGGCGTTCATCATAACCCATCAGCACATGTAACAGCTCGCCTGCGATGCCATCCTGCGACAGCAAAAAGGAAGAATCCCACAAAGGGTCAATAATCGGCGGCAGCCAGTCGATCATGACCAGGTTCCAGCATGCCTGTGAGGCCATGCCGGCGGCGAGCAGGGTCAGCAGCCAGGCGAGCACCTGAAAAACCCGCTGTAAAGGAAGTTTTAACAAGCCACGGTACATGACATAGCCCAGACCAACCCCCAGCAACAGACCGAGTACGCCTCCGGTCAGCATATCATTGCCATCATGATTACCAATCTGCCAGGCACCGAACAGGAAAAACACCGCCTCTGATCCTTCACGAATCACAGCGCTGAAGGTAATCAGCAGCAAAGCAGTCCCGGAAATATCACCAGCGGCGTAGCGCTGGCCTGTGTGGCGCACATGCATGGCAATATCACGCCCTTGTTTACTCATCCAGATCACCGTCCATGCCAGAAGGGAAGAAGCCAGCGTCAGAATCACCGCGTTGAATAAAAACTCTCCTGTTCCTTCAAAGGCAGCTTCCATTTCTTCCATGAAGATGCCAAGCAATACAGCGCCGGCAAGGCCGATGCCCATGCCGCTATAAATCCAGCGTCGGCTATGGGCAGCGGTGGTTGTCGCAGCCAGCAGAATGCCGACGATCATTGCCATTTCGAGTATTTCCCGAAAAACAATCGTTAGTGAGGAAAGCATGATAAACTCCTGCAAATATTACTGGCATTGACGGCAAAGGCCGAAAATAACCAGCGAATGCCCCTGTATACAAAAACCATGGCGTTTCGCAATGTCATGTTGCAGGGTTTCAATATCCTGATGAAAAAACTCTTCAATACGACCGCAGGCCTCGCATACCATATGGTCATGGTGAGGCTTATCAATGCGCTCATAATGCTTGCGCTGACCAATCACGACGGCCGCAATCAGGCCTGCTTCTTCGAGCACAGACAAGGTTCGGTAAATCGTGGCAATGCCAATGCGCTGATCGTTTTTTTGCAATGCCCGGGAAATAGCTTCGGCATCCCAGTGTCTGGCAGAGCCATTGATCAGTGTCAGCACGGCGTGTCGTTGAGGAGTCATTCGCAAGGACATGGGGCGAATGATAAAGATAATGATAATCATTATCAAATAGCACCAAAAAAACGCCACCCATGCTTGACGAGCAAGCGCCTGACGCTACTATTCGCGGCCCCGGTGGGGGATCGTCTAGCGGCAGGACTACGGACTCTGACTCCGTCAACCAAGGTTCGAATCCTTGTCCCCCAGCCAGTCACTTCAAAAGGCCTGCATGCAATGCAGGCCTTTTTTTATGCGCTTCGTTCAGTGACCATTGTGTTTTTCGCCTGTTATCCTAACTCGGAAACCTGGCGGACGCTGGCAAGCATCATGAAAAAAATCAATGCGTTACGATACGGGTTGTACCCATTTCTTGTGCAAGGCAAAGAAAGAAGGTTGTGGTGGATGAGCGACACGATTTTACTGGTAGGGCATGGCTCGCGTGAACCGAGAGGCAATGAGGAGATCGGACAGTTCGCTGAGCAATGGCGCAAACGTCGGCCGGACGACCGCATTGAGGTTTGCTTTATCGAATTTGCCGATGTGTTGCTGGATGAGGGGCTGGACAGAGCAGCAGCGGACTCAGCCCGCGTGATTGTTGTGCCGCTGATTTTGGGGGCTGCCGGCCATGTGAAAATGGAGATTCCCCATCACGTCGCCGAGGCGCGCAGCCGCCATCCGGGGGTTGAGTTTGTATTAGCCCGGCATCTGGGGGCTGATGTGAAGGTGCTCAACGCCCTGGAAGCGGAGTTGGGTAAGGCGATGTATGCGCTCGATCTGCCGGATGCCAAAAACACAGGCGTAGTGCTGCTGGGGCGTGGATCATCGGATATGGTGGCCAATGGCGAAATCGCCAAAATGGCGCGCTGGCTGTTTGAGTCAACTGATCATGAGATGGTTGATATGGCGTTTACCAGCATCACTTCGCCGAAAATCGAAATGGCCGTTCAACGTCAGGTGGCGTGTGGCATGAAGCAGATCATTGTGCTGCCTTACTATCTTTACAGCGGTGTATTGATTGAACGCATTGCGCGGCAGGTGGAGCGATTGAAACGGCAATACCCGTCGATTGCTTTCGGGCTTGCCAAATATATCGGATTTTCCACCCATATTTATGATTTGCTGGATCAGCGCGTGGCGCAGGCCACGGACCGGAATATGAACAGACCGCAGATGCCGGAGTGTGACGGATGTAAATATCACCGCTTTGCAGAGGAACACGGTGCAGGGCACCACCACTGAGGGAATAGCATGAATCAGAACAGCGCTACTGAACAGATCACCGATGCAGGCCGGAAAACAGAACACTCCTCTTTTGCCGGTGTTGATGCTGAGGCGGGTGATCGTGGCAGCTATACCGATGAGCAGTGGCCGCTGGTGCGGCGCATGATTCATGCAACGGCAGACCTCGAATTTAACGGGCTGACTGAATTTCACCCGGATGCCATGCATGCGGGACCGAAAGTCATTGTTTCCGGTGCAGCAATTGTGGCTGATGTGGAAATGATTTGCGTTCAGCCGTTCCCGCCAGGCTCCTGGCCTGCATCAAAACTGCATTGACAGGCTGTTACTATTCCATATTCAGCGTCTGCGCAACAACAGACGACGGCGAATATCGTTGATGGCCTTTGTCGGGTTTAATTCTTTGGGGCAGGCATCCATGCAGTTCATGATCTGATGACAGCGATAGAGGCGAAAGCTGTCTTCCAGTTGATCCAGGCGTTCATTATCCGCTTCATCACGCGAATCCTTCAGCCAGCGATCCGCCTGCAGCAAGGCAGCCGGGCCGAGAAAGCGATTGCCATTCCACCACCACGAGGGGCATGAGGCGGTGCAACAGCCGCAAAGTATGCATTCATACATACCATCAAGTTCAGCGCGCTCTGCCGGTGATTGCAGGCGCTCCTGCTCCGGTGATGGCCGCGCATTCTGCAACCATGGTTTGACGCTGCGGTATTGATCGAAGAAATGCGTGGTGTCCACCACCAGGTCACGAATCACCGGCATGCCCGGTAACGGACGAATCTGCACCGGCTGTTTCAGGCCCTCCACGGGTGTGATACAAGCCAGGCCATTGACACCATTGATGTTCATGCCGTCGGAGCCACATACGCCCTCGCCACAGGAGCGGCGAAACGTCAGCGTGCCATCGATGTGCCATTTGATGTGGTTCAGGGCATCCAGCAGCTTCATGCCTTTTTTGCTCAGCGGGACTTCGTAATGCTGCATGCGCGGCTCATCGTCTTTCTCGGGATTGTAGCGATAGATATCCAGTTGAATCACTTGCTCGTTCATCAGTACACCCGCTTCTTCGGTGGAAAGCTGGCCACCGTCATCGGCCTGCTGCGCACCGGTTTATAGCTGACCTGAACACGTCCCGACCTGATTCTGGCCAGGCTGTGTTTCATCCAGTTCTGATCATCACGCTCAGGGAAATCATCGCGGGCATGCGCACCACGGGATTCCTGCCGCGCCAGCGCACAGGCGGCAGTAGCTCTGGCCATCTGCATCAGGTTTTCCAGCTCCAGTGCTTCAATCAACTCGCTGTTGAATATCCTGTTGCCATCCGCAATCGCCGCATCCGGCAACTCAGTCGCCAGGGCATCCAGCGCTTCCACCCCCTGTTGCATGATTTCCGCCGTGCGATACACGCTGAAATGTTCCTGCATCAGTGTTTGCATGCGCTGCCGCAGTTCTGCAATCGAACTTGTTGCCTGCGTTTGACTTAACCAGCGTTCGACACGGGCGACCCCCGGCTCCCAGCAGTCTGTGGTCAATGCCGGATGGTAACGGTGCTGACGCAAAAACCTGCTGACCCGATTGCCACAAGCACGGCCAAACACAACGATTTCCAGCAGCGAGTTGCCACCCAGACGATTGGCGCCATGCACCGAGGCACAAGCTGCTTCACCGATGGCAAACAAACCGGGAACCACATGTTCCACGCCTTCGCTATCAGCGCTTACTACCTCGCCAAAGCGATTGGTGGGAATGCCACCCATGGTGTAATGCGCTGTTGGCTGCACCGGAATCGGCTCGCGGGTGCAATCCACGCCGGCAAAACGCAGCGCCAGCTCATGGATATTGGGCAAGCGCTGCATAATCATATCCGTGCCCAGATGATCGAGCTTGAGCAACACATAATCCTTGTTGTCACCACAGCCCCGGCCAGCGCGTATTTCCAGGGCAATCGCCCGTGATACCACATCACGGCTGGCCAGATCCTTCGCTGTTGGCGCATAACGGGGCATGAAGCGCTCGCCTTCGCTGTTGAGCAAATAACCGCCCTCGCCACGCACTGCCTCAGTGATCAACGGCCCGACATGAGCGATGCCTGTGGGATGGAACTGGAAAAATTCCATATCCTCGACTTCCAACCCGGCATTCAGCGCCAGCGCGCCACCATCGCCGGTGCAAATATGCGCATTGGTGGTGGTGCGGAAAATGCGTCCGGCACCGCCAGTGGCCAGGATGACCGCTTTGGCCTGAAACAAATGGTAAGCCCCTTTGGCAATATCCCAGGTCATCACACCCTGACAGCCATCAGCGCCAACGATTAGGTCAAGGGCGAAAAACTCTTCGTGGAAATGCGTGCCGGCACGCAGATTCTGCTGATACAGCGTATGCAAAATGGCATGGCCCGTGCGGTCGGCGGCAGCACAGGTGCGCGATGCCTGACCACCCTCGCCAAATTCGCGGGACTGACCACCAAAGGGACGCTGATAAATCTTGCCGGAATCAAGGCGCGAAAATGGCACGCCAAAATTTTCCAGCTCACGCACCAGCAGCGGCGCTGCCCGGCACATATATTCAATTGCATCCTGATCGCCAAGATAATCCGAGCCTTTGACGGTATCATACATATGCCAGTGCCAGTGATCGGAAGAGACATTGCCCAGCGCGGCATTAATGCCCCCCTGCGCTGCCACGGTATGCGAGCGGGTCGGCAATACCTTGCTGATCACTGCCACCCGCGCACCGCTTTCAGCCAATTGCAGGGCGCAACGCAAGCCTGCGCCACCGGCGCCAACAATGACCAGATCGTAAAAATGGTGTTCCACCCTGTCTGTCGATAAATACGCCATGCCAGCCTCCCGCCTACAACCAGATCAGGGTCAGCCAGTCGATGGCTGCCAGCACGCCGAGTAATTGCCCGGCGGCAATCAGTAGTGTGCGTATGCATGCGACATGCACATAATCTTCAATAATGATTTTCATGCCGATATAAGCATGCAACAGTGCCGCCATCGCCAGCAGGCTATGCCCTGACTGTATGGCAGGATGGCGCAATAACTGCTGCAAAGCGGCCTGATTCAGCAGACCATGATAACTGGCCATCAACAGCCATAGCATCACCGGTATCAGCAATAACAGGACGACCGCGCTCAGCCGTTGCCAGTACCATTCTTCCACGCCGTGTCCGGAACGCGTTGTCACGCTCATAACCACACCCCCATCAACAACAGCGCCACTGCTCCCGCAGCCAGTGCCAGACGAGCTGACGTGCGCATGCTTTGCCGCTGCTCTCCCATGCCGGCATCCAGTAATACAAAGCGCAGCCCGTTGCACCAGTGGTACATCAGCGAAGCGCCACCGAGCCAGAGAAATAACTGGCCGACAGTGCTGTGCATCCATTCCTGTAGCTGTGTGAACAACATGCCTTCCGTATTGACAGCATGCAAAAAACAAAGGAAAAACAGGATGAAGAGAATCAGTATCAGGCCGCTGACCCGGTGGGCCAGGCTGGCCACCATCGGCGCTCGCCAGCGGTAAACAGCAAGACGCGGCGATAACGGCATTTTACGCTCTGGTGGCGACATGGCATCCTCCCTGTACAATACGCATTCAGCACCCCTATGCTGCCCATAACAGGGAGCTGTTGCAATACCCGTTCTGCAGTTCAGGCTGCCCCTGATCTTCACCCGCAATAACAACAAGCCTGACGAGGCAGCATATGAGTACAGTCGCCCTATCACCCATCCACTTACAACAGCGCCCGCTGCCCACTGACGACTGCCTCCAATGCCTGTGAAATTACCACCATTGTTCTGGCCCGCCATCGCCTGGATCTCCGGTTGTGCCCTGGCGCAGTCAGAAAACATCCCCTGGGCACTGGTTGCTGCGCTGGCATGTGCCGCTTTGCTGCTGCTATGGCGCTGGCGCATTCTGTCTTTATGGCTGCTGCTGGCTGGCATCATGTGGGGCTCGGCCAACTTGCTGCACGACCTTCGGCTGACGCAGACCGAACCTGAGCTGGCAGGTCGCGAACTGCTGTTGACAGGCGAATTATTGCAACTGCGTATTCAGGGGCGCATGCATCGCCTGCGTCTGCACCATGTGCAAGTATGCGAGCCGTCCGGTCACTGCCATGTCATTGCCGGTCGCGTGGATGCGTATGCCTGGCCTGCTCACCGTCAGTCATGGCAGGAAGGCAATCGCCTGCAAATGCCCGTGCGCCTGCGCCTTCCTGACAATCGCGCCAACCCCGGTGGCTTTGATTATCTGGCCTATTGTCATCGCCATCATATTGCCTGGACGGCCAGCGTCAGGGGAGCCATCCAGCGACTGCCTGGTGATGCCGGCTTGCTGGCTTCATTGCGGCAGCGGGTGCGTCTGGCCCTGCCGACTGACGCTGCCACGGCAGGCGTATTACAGGCCTTGTTGCTGGCTGATCGCTCACGATTGCCTATTGCCGTTGAAGATGCCTTTGCCGCTACCGGCGCGGCCCATCTACTGGCGATTTCCGGTCTGCATATCGGTATGGTCGCCGCCTGGGGCGCAGCCTTGTGCTGGTGGCTGCTGACACGCCGTGAGGCCTGGATGATTGCCCTGCCGATACGTCAGTGTGCCATGACTGCCGGTGTTTTGCTGGCTACTGCCTATGCCACGCTGGCAGGCTGGCCACTACCTACCCAGCGCGCTGTGCTCATGCTCGCCGGTGCCTTGCTCGCCTGGTGGTGGCGGCACCGTTACCCACCGCTGAATATGCTGCTGCTGGCGCTGATGCTGATCGTCTTGCTGGAGCCTGCCTCGGTATTATCTGTTTCGCTATGGTTATCGTTTCTGGCCACGCTCGGCCTGTTGCTGATCATGGCTCGTTTGCGTTTACCCAAAGCCAGTCAGTGGTGGTTGCGTTGGTACTACGCCGGGCTTGGCCTGCTGTTGGTCTCTGCCGTCGCTACACTGGCCACCCTGCCGTTGATTGCCGGGGTTTTTGGGCGCCTGCCCGTATGGACGCTACCTGCCAATCTGTTGTTGGTGCCGTTATATGGCCTGTGGGTATTGCCGCTGGCGCTGCTGGCTGCGCTGGCCGCCCTGCTCTTGATGCCAACGCTGGCGCAATGGCTGATGCATGCCGCTGCCCTTGGTGTGAATGCAGGCAATCATGTACTGCTCGCACTGCATCAGCTTCCCGGCGGCAATCTGTGGTTAGCTGATCCATCGCTGTCCAGCGTGCTGTTGTATGTTGCAGGAATGGGGCTGGCCTTATGGCTGGGACGGCGGCGAGACACGGCTGCCGCTGTTGGCATGGCCGCCCTGACGCTGTGTCTGTGGCTGATACTGGTGATACCGGAGCGGCCACCAGCGCAGCCACGCTGGATGATCTGGGATGTGGGTCAGGGTGCGGCATCCGGTTGGCTACAGGCGGATGGTCAGGTATTGCTCGTTGATGCACCAGGACGACGCGGTTCACGCTTTAACGGTGGCACGACGGTAGCGGCAGGCTTGCGCGCCATGGGCCTGACGCATGCTGACGTGATCTGCATCAGTCACGCTCAGAGCGATCACGGCGGCGGTTTGCTGCGCCTGATGGCACAATTGCGTGATGTGCGGCAGCTTTGTCTGGCCGACGTGCCTGCCAACCATCACTGGCCTCCCATGCAACAGGCTGTCAAACGACTGAAGGCACAGGGCGGCAAGGTGTTGTGGCTGGCGCAGGGCGATCACTTCATGCTCGGCAGCAACCGCGTCGATGTGTTGTGGCCACCACGCGGCTATACTCCGTCCAACACCAACCTGACTTCACTGGTATTATCACTGAGGCTGCCAGATGGCCGTCGCCTGCTGATGCCCGGTGATGCCGAAAAACCTGTTGAACACGCCCTACTCAGTGCTGGTATCGCCCCTCACGCTCTCATGCTGGTGCCACATCATGGCAGCCGCACCTCCAGTTCCACGGCTTTTTTGCGCGCCTTGCAGCCGCAACTGGCTGTGGTACAAAGCGGACGCAACAACCGCTGGCATTTTCCTCACCCTGAAATCATCGCTCGTTACCGCGCTCAGGGTAGCCAGATCGTCAACACCGCCAATGGTGCGTTGCAATTCGACTGGAACGGCCACGGCTTCAGGCGCCACCAATATCACCCCGATTCTCACCGCAAATACAGACAACTATTGTCCTTTTTTCGCCAACTGGCGTGGTAAGCACCGATCGGTATCTGCTTGTGCTGCAAGCGTCTATAATTTGGGCATTCACGCATAAATAATAATCGTTCGATAGCGTATTGTTCTGAGCAACCCAATAAAACATGATATAAATCAATCTATTATCATTCAATCAATTTTTGGCACGATGCATGCTTATGGATAGCAACTCATCAAAAGGAGATCTGTTCATGCATACATCCATGCGTCATATCATCACCGCCGCTGCGACACTGCTTATCGCCAGCTCGCCGGCCGTTGCCGGTGGTCTGCAGGACAAACTGGGCAATCTGTCCATCAGCGGTTTTGTGGACACATCCTACAGCGGCGATAATGCCAGCAAAACCCGTGGCTTTGGTCTGGATCAGGTAGAACTGGATATTGAATATGCCGAAGATAATGTCGGTTTGCGCTTTGATCTGAATACCTTTCCCTCTGCCGGTGCTACACCCTTGACGGGCGATCAGCTTGCTGAGCAGGGCTATGTGTATGTGAAATTCGCCGGCCTGGGCGATGATGGCACCACCTTTACCTTCGGTAAATTCAATGCGCCGATCGGCTGGGAATTGCTGGATGCGCCGGATATGTACCAGTTTTCTCACGCCATGGTCTTCAATAATGGTCTGCCCGCCAATATCGCCGGTGCGTCACTGGCCGCCAGTTTCGGCATGGTTGACGGTATCATCTATGGTGGCAACTACGTTGATGTGAACAATGTTACGGCCAACGGCGCGCAAAGTTTTGGCACACGCCTTGGCTTCACGCCGATGGACGGCCTGAACCTTGGTGTTTCCTATCTGCACACCACCAACCCCGGCACCACTGCCGACCGCACGCTGGACATTGATTTCACCTACGATGCCATCGACAAGCTGGTCATCGGCGCGGAATACAACCAGACACAAAAGCCAGCCACCAAGTCCGGCGGTTACTTCGCCACCGCGCATTACGATTTCACCGATGCCGTTGGCGCCACCCTGCGCTGGGGTACCTTTGATTTTGACACCAACACGGCAGGCAAAGCCACGCAAACCACGGTAGCGCTGACTTCCGCGCTGGGTGGCGGACTCGGTGCGCTGGTTGAATACCGGAGCCTGAATAACACCATGGCAACAGGCATTGATGGTGCCGCAGCCAATGGCAAACTCAAGGCTTATGCCTTTGAAATGACCTATGCGTTTTAAGGAGGAAGCACAGCGATGAAAAAGATTTCAGCCATTATCAAGCCGTTTAAGCTGGATGATGTGAAAGATGCGCTGACAGCGATTGGCGTGACGGGACTGACCATTACCGAGGTGCGCGGCCATGGTCGTCAGAAGGGGCACACGGAACTCTACCGTGGCGCTGAATACAGCGTCGATTTTGTGCCCAAGACGGAACTTTCCACGGTAGTCGATGCCGACATGGTGGATACCGTGATTGAAGCGATTGTTGGCGCTGCACGCACTGACAAGGTCGGTGACGGCAAGATTTTCGTTAGCGATGTGGAACGCGTGGTGCGTATTCGTACCGGCGAAGAAGATCAGGAAGCCTTAAGTTAAGGGAGCAGACATGAAACATACCATAGCTAAAACGAGCCTGACGCTGTCAGCCACATTACTGATGCCAGCGGCAGCACTGGCTGAAGAGGTACCCACACTCAGCGCTGGCGATACCGCCTGGATGCTGACATCGACAGCGCTGGTGCTGTTGATGACCTTGCCGGGGCTGGCGTTGTTTTACGGCGGCATGGTGCGCAAGAAAAACGTGCTTTCCATGTGTATGCAGAGCCTGGCGATTGCCTCGCTGATGAGCGTATTGTGGGTTGTCGCGGGTTATTCACTGGCCTTTAGCGAAGGAACATCGTTTATTGGCGGGCTGGACAAGGCCTTTTTTGCCGGGGTGGGTTATGATACCCTGTCAGGCTCCATTCCTGAAACTGTGTTTGCCACCTTTCAGATGACCTTTGCCGTGATTACGCCGGTGCTGATCATCGGTGCCTTTGCCGAACGCATGAAATTTTCAGCCGTTATGCTGTTCACCGGCATCTGGGTGCTGGCGGTATATGCACCAATTTGCCACTGGGTATGGGGTGGCGGCTTCCTTGGCAATATGGGAACGCTTGATTTTGCCGGTGGTACGGTGGTGCATATCAATGCTGGTGTTGCTGGTCTGGTATGCGCACTGGTGCTTGGCAAGCGTATTGGTTTTCCGAAAGAACCCATGATGCCGCATAATCTGGTGTTGACCATGATTGGCGCGGCCTTGTTATGGGTTGGCTGGTTTGGCTTCAATGCCGGATCTGAGCTGGCTGCTGATGGTACGGCTGGCATGGCCATGCTGGTTACCCAGGTAGCTACAGCAATGGCTGTACTGTCCTGGAGCGTGGCTGAAAAAATGGTGTTCAAAAAGGCCAGCTTGCTGGGTGCCTGCTCCGGTGCAGTTGCCGGTCTGGTAGCCATCACACCGGCATCCGGCTTTGTCGGCCCGATCGGTGCACTGGTGATTGGTGCGGTCGCTGGTGTGGCCTGCTTCCTTGCCGTCGCCTTTTTGAAGAAATCCATGGGTTATGATGATTCACTGGATGCCTTCGGTGTACATGGTGTTGGTGGCATGGTTGGTGCTGTTTTAACTGGTATCTTTGTTTCCTCATCCTTTGGTGGTGCGGGTCTGGCTGATGGCATGACAATGGCCAGTCAGGTATTCGTGCAAATCAAGGCCGTGGCCATTACCATTGTGTATTGCGCTATTGTAACCTTCATCATCCTGAAAGTACTGGATGCAGTGGTGGGCCTTCGTGTAGAAGAAGACGCTGAACGTGAAGGTCTGGATATCACATCTCATGGTGAGCAGGTATTGGGTTAATCACGCGCCTGCAGGAAAAATTCGGGACACCATAGCCCTGAACAGCATCCGTTCAGCCCCTCCCTCGACCCCTCAGGTTGAACGGATGCGACTTTTCCCCAGTCTATCGCCTTAGGTTTAAGCGGGTAATGCATAAATTTAGGGTAATAGACTGGGTTTCTTTTTGTTCCATAGTTTTATAAATCAAACAGTTAGCCAACACCCTGATTTTGGCACGCTTCGTGCTCTGACACTCGCATTAAATATGAGTTCTTATTCCGTGGGGGTCAATATGAAAAAAATCACCGCCATCATCAAGCCGTTTAAGCTGGATGATGTGAAAAATGCACTGCTCAATGCAGGCATCAGCGGCATGACTGTTAGCGAAGTACGCGGCCATGGTCGTCAGAAAGGGCATACCGAATTATATCGTGGCGCAGAATATACCGTCGATTTTGTGCCCAAATGCGCTATCACCCTGGTGGTCGATCAGGAACAGGTGGATACCACTATTGAGGCAATTGTCTCAGCTGCACGCACTGATAAGGTTGGCGACGGCAAGATTTTTGTCGAAGATGTGGAGCGGGTGATCCGCATCCGCACCGGAGAAGAAGACACGGAGGCGTTAAACTGATGGGTAACGATGTATTTTTTCTGACGCTGGGGGCCGCCATGGTGCTCTCCATGCATGCCGGCTTTGCCTTTCTGGAGGCTGGCACAGTGCGCAAAAAGAATCAGGTCAATGCCCTGGTGCGCGTCATCACGGATTTCGGTTTTTCCACGCTGGCGTATTTTTTCATCGGTTTTTTTGTGGCCTACGGGATTCATTTCTTCGCCCCTGTTGGCGAACTGGACGTGCTCAATGGCGGCAGCAATGCCTATGAGCTGGTGCATTTCTTTTTCCTGCTGACCTTTGCTGCGGCTATTCCGGCAATTATTTCCGGCGGTGTAACCGAACGCATTGCTTTCTGGCCCAATGCCATGGCCACCATCCTGCTGGTAGCGCTGATCTATCCTTTTTATGAAGGCATGATCTGGAACGGCAATTATGGCTTTCAGGACTGGCTGGAAGCAACGTTCGGCGCAGGCTTCCATGATTTTGCCGGTTCCGTGGTCGTGCATGCCATGGGCGGCTTTCTGGCGCTGGGAGCCGTGTATGTGCTCGGTGCCCGCAAAGGCCGCTATGACAAAAATGGCCGCATGAAAGCGATTCTGCCTTCGAATATTCCCTACCTGGCGCTGGGTTCATGGATTCTTTGCGTTGGCTGGTTCGGCTTTAACGTCATGAGTGCCGGTAAGGCGGCTGATGCCTCCGGGCTGGTGGCGCTGAATTCATTGATGGCCATGGTGGGCGGCCTGCTGGCGGCACTGGTGGCCGGTCGCAATGACCCCGGTTTTGTGCATAATGGCGCTTTGGCCGGTCTGGTCGCCATCTGCGCAGGTTCGGACATCGTGCATCCGATCGGCGCGCTGGTCATTGGCGTAGTCGCTAGTGTCGGCTTTGTAATCGGTTTTCAGTTGGTGCAGAAAAACCTGCGCCTGGACGATGTGCTTGGCGTGATTCCCTTGCACGGTGGCGCTGGCCTGTGGGGCGGTATTGCTGCCGGTATTTTCGGTCAGAGCACATTGGGTGGCGCTGGCGGTGTCAGCTTTGCCGCCCAGTGCATCGGCACAGGCGTTGGTGTCGTCATCGCCATCGCTGGCGGTTTTGTGGTTTACGGCCTGATCAACAGCATCGTTGGCTTGCGTTTGGATGAAGAAGATGAATACCAGGGTGCCGACCTGGCGATTCATCAGATCAGCGCCAATCCCGAGGATGATGTCGCCTGATTTCTGCTGAAAGCGGCAGCCTGTAGGCTGCCGCAAAAAGCGCGAAGCGATCCTGTAAGCCGGGTTCTGTATGCCTTTAAGGCATGGTGATCATTCCTCTAGGCGAACAATTACTCATTCGCTCAAGCAGCCTACCCGGAAACAGGCGCGAGCCACGCCCATGCGTTCCCCTATTTGGCCTTGCTGCGGATGGGGTTTACCCTGCCTCGCACCGTTACCGGCACGAGCGGTGCGCTCTTACCGCACCGTTTCACCCTTGCCAGCCACGCCAACAGCGTCCTGGCGGTCTGTTTTCTGTGGCACTTTCCCGGGGTTTCCCCCGCCGGACGTTATCCGGCATCCTGCTCTGTGCAGCCCGGACTTTCCTCGTGCCATTATGGCACGCGATCACCCGGATCACTCCGCCGCCGAAGTTTAACACAAAGCAAAGCACATGGTAGCGCTTGCAATTATTATGGGCTTTTACTAAATTCGAGGACTTCTGACGGTAACGAAAAACAGGGGAGAAACCGTTTTGAGTGATACCACGCCTGAACGCCGAAATTGCCGCAGCATGGATATGATCCACACGCATGATAAAATCATAGAGATCGTGCTGGATCATGTAAAAAGCGCGGTGATTTCTGTCGATGAGTCAGGTGGCATTATGACGGTTAACAAGGCCGCCTGCACCATTCTTGATTATCGCGAAGACGAATTGCTGGCGCTGAATCTTGGAGAAGCTCTTAATTTGCCGCAAATTAGCCGATTTGGTATTCGCTTTCTGATCGATCACTTGCAGGATGGGCATACAACGGAGTTTACCTTTACACCGCAATCCAGACTCACGATGATCGCACGCCTTTCCGTCACTGAGGCGGATTTAGAAGGCAAAAAAATTTATGTCGTGGTATTTGATGATGTGACGCCATTGCGCGAAGCGGCCAACACCATCCGTAGTCTGGCCAGCTTCCCAGACGAAAGCCCAATGCCCATTATGCGTTATGCAGCCAATGGGGATTGTTTGTATGCCAATGCCCCGGCCAAAGCGCTGATCAGGCAAATTGAAAGCGACCATATGAAAACCGACTGGATGAATCTGGTCGCTTCCGTGCAACAAAGCATGCAGCAAACCGAAGCCAACTGGGTTGTGGAGGGGCAGGTGTTCAAATGCCTGTTTGTGCCAGTATGCGAAGAATATGTGAATGTTTATTTGCGCAATGTCACGCAGGAAGTGGCACTGCTGGATGAAATGGAGCAGTGCGTGCGTGCCCGTACCCGTGAACTTCGGGAAACCAATGAATACCTGAAGAAAGAAATCATGGTGCGTATGGAGACGGAAAAAAAGCTTCGTCACTTATCATTCAAGGATCCATTGACTGGCCTGGCGAACCGTCGCCTGTTTATGGAGCGGCTGGAGCATGCCCTGCGCCTGGCACAGCGCAATGATACGCGCATGGCCGTGGTGTTCATGGATCTGGATCGCTTCAAACTGGTCAATGACACATTAGGGCACGATGTCGGCGATGAACTGCTGATACAGGTAGCAGAACGGCTCACCCATTGTTTGCGTAAAAGCGATACCCTGGCACGCCTTGGTGGTGATGAGTTCGCGGCGATTTTTGAGCAAATTTCGTCCACTGAGGATATGGAACGGGTGGCCGAAAAAATCCGCACAGCACTGATCACGCCGTTTTTGCTGGGGCAGGAAAAAGTCACCATTGGCTGTAGTATCGGCATCAGTTTTTTTCCCGAACATGGTGCTTCCATGAATAATTTGCTCAAAGCGGCTGATCTGGCGATGTATAAAGCCAAAATGCAACGCAACAGTTGGTGTATTTATGAGCAAACCCTGTCAGACCGCAGTATTCTTGCCCAGGAACTGAGCTATGCACTGGAGCGCAATGAACTCAGGTTGATGTTCCGACCGATCGTGGATGTCGAAAAGTGGTCGATTAACGGCCTTGAGGCGCTGAGCTACTGGCAGAATGCAACACTGGGATTGGTCGCACCCGAGGATTTCATGGCGATCGCGGAATCCAGTGGTCAGATCGCGATGATTGACCGCTGGAAAATTGCGGCAGGCTGTCGCTGTTTGCAGCAATGGCGGGAACAGGGCTATCAACCCCTGATGTTGACGCTTGATCTTTCCTTTAACGTCCTGCTGCAAAATAATTTGGCAGAGCACGTTGCCAGCATACTGCAAACATCTGGCATACCACCGCAACAACTGGAGTTTTCCTTCTCTGAATTCGCCGCCATGAAAGCATCGGAAAAAGCGGATCAGGCATTGCAGCAGCTTGTTGACCTTGGTGTAAAAATCTCTATCAATAACTTCGGCGCCGGTTATTCATCGCTGAACCTGCTGCGTAGCCTGCCAATTCAGCGATTACGTATTGACCGTACCTTCATTCGCGATCTGAATATTGACGATGATGATCAGGTGATTGTGAAAATGATTGTGCATTTGGCACAATTGCTAAACATTGATATTGTCGCCGATGGCGTGGAGAACGCGCAACATCTTGCGTTTTTGCGCCAATTGGGCTGCCGCTATATGCAGGGCCGGTATTTTGTCCCCCTGCTGGATGAGCAGGATGTTACCGACCTGCTGCAACAAGGTCTGCCGCAGCCAGATGCGACAGCCGTTAACAAAGACTTCGGGAGTAATGAATGACGCAGCAACAGCGCGAAGAAAAGCCGCTGATTGAACAGGAAGTGATTGAATGGATGCAACAGGAGGTTTCGCAGCGCTTACTGGCGATCCGTATGAATACGGCGTTGCACAGCCGGCAAAGTGAGGGGCGCAAGACGCAGTTACTGGCTGACCAGACGGTCAGCATGGTGGATGACGTGATTGGCACTTTTGATGATATGCTGGCACTGATGAAGCTGGCATTGCCTGATGCCTCATGTGATATTCCGACGCGCTGCCAACGCCTCGCGAAACTTTTCACACAGTTAAGCGGAAGCGCCTGTACCTTGTCCGGTGCAGAAACCGTGACAGCACGTGCTTCGACCCTGCAGGAAAAAACCTTTCGTTTACTATACCGCTGCCTTCTCCATCTGTTGTTCAAGCCGGAACGCCTTCAGGAATTGCGCATTGAAATGTGCGCCGAACCAGTCATCACCCTGATGTTTCAAACGGCCACAGACACTCCGGCACTGCATCATCTGGCACTGTCTTTGCAGGCTGAGGAAGGTATCCAGGCAGATTACGCTGATGCACCGTCATCCGTGAGGGTCTTGCAGATTTCTCTGATCGATAATGAGGAGAAAGCATGAGCCAGACAACACAGATCAACCCCATTCGCATGATGATCGTCGATCATCAGCACATGGTTCGGGCAGGGCTGTGCAAGTTGGTGGAAAGCGCGCCGGATATCAAGGTGGTGGCGGAAGCAGAATCCGGAGAGGATGCGATTGCGCAATACAAAGCCGCACCTGTTGACGTGTTGCTTATGGAAGTGAATATGCCCGGCGCCGGTGGTTTTGTGGCCACACAGCGCTTGTTGCGGATCAATCCATCCATCGCTGTATTATTGATCAGCATGCATCAAAGTGCCGAGCTGGCTGCCAAGGCATTGAAAATCGGCGCCAAAGGCTTTATCTGCAAATGTTGCAATCCTGATGAGTTGTTGCACGCTGTGCGCATGGTGCATCAGGGACGCACGTTTTTGGATTCCGAAACAGCGCAGGCATTGGCGATTCACTCGGTCAAGGGCAACCCCGACACCCCGCTGGATGTGTTAACACCGCGAGAGTTCGAGGTATTCGTCCTGTTGGCTCAGGGCTTGCCGGTGAAAGAAATTTACCCCAGGCTTTATCTCAGCCCCAAAACAGTGAATGTGCATCGGGCCAATATTCTTGAAAAACTGAAAGCCAAGAACGCGGCCGAACTGGCGCGCATTGCCATTCGCCATCATATTATCGAGGCCTGAAGCGGCGACCGATTAAACCGACAAGCGCCGCCGCCCCGTTCCTGAACATCACCTGATCGTGCGTTCATCATCTGTTATCGCACCGTGGCGGCTGCGCTTGTTTTACGGCCTTTATTTTTCGATTATGGGCATCATGCTGCCCTTTTTTCCGCTTTACCTGGCGGCACTTCACTATACGCCTGTTGCCATCGCTATTCTGGTGAGCGTTCTTTCACTGGCGAGAATCGTGGCTCCGCCGCTGGTTGCCATGTGGCTGGAGGCCTGGCCAAGGTGTTATAACCTGCCGGCGATACTGATGCTGCTGGCAGCGCTGGCGATGACATTGTTATTCATATGGCCATCTTCTTTTTACACTGTTTTGTTGTTGCTTGCCGTGTTTGCTTTTGTCTGGGCCGGCATACTGGCCCCTGTGGATTCATTCACAGCACGCCTTGGAGAGCGCATCGGGAATGGTTTTTATGCCCACATACGATTATGGGGTTCCATTGGTTTTATACTGACGTCCATCATTGCGGGCGAGCTGTTTAGCTCCGATGTGCTGATGCTACTCCCGCTGGTGGTCGCTTTGCTGATGCTGTTAATGGGAGCCGATAGCAGCCAGCTGTTTTCTTCGCCGGTGCCGCAGACTTCGACTGCCTCAGATCAGCAGCTGTGGCCACCAGCTTTGCGTCGTCTGATGCTGGCGGCCTTTTTCATGCAGTGTTCACATGGCGCCTATTACACCTTTTACAGCCTGCATTTGCAACAGCTTGGTTTTACGCATCAGGCCGTGGGCGTTATGTGGACGCTGGGCGTCGTCGCCGAGGTACTGTTGATGGCCAACTTCGGACGTTTTCCTAAACGGGTTTCGCTGGCCCTGGCCATGCAGCTGTGTTTTGCACTGACGGTTTTGCGTTGGCTGGGCATTGCCTGGAGCGAAGCATGGTGGTCGCTGGTCTTGTGGCAGTGTCTGCATGCCGTCAGTTTCGCCGCTTTTCATGTATTGAGCGTCACCACCGCCAATCGTCTGGTAGCGGCACCACATCAGGGGCGAGTCCAGGGCTGGCTGGCAGCGGCAGGTTTTGGTGCCGGTGGCTCACTGGGTGTGATATTAGCTGGTATCGTGGTTCAGCTCGCTGACATTTCAACGGCTTTTGTTACGTCTGCAATGATTGCCGGTTGTGGCATGTTGTTATACAGCGGTTTCAGGGAGTCATCGAAATAACCGGTTGACATGAATTCCGAATGCAGGAACGCCCTCCACACCGAGAACCACGGGGAACTCCGAATGTAGGAGCGGTCTCCAGACCGCAAACCGTGTCAGGCTCTGTGGCTCCAAAATAAGGCGTGGTCGCACCCGGCTGACACCGGCTGTTGCCAGCCTGATATGATGCCGCTATATTGCGCCGCCCTGCTGACATGGCGGGTTCCCGGAAGAGGCTCTCTCCGGTTGTAACCTGCGGCAGACACAAACAAGACGCGCGTTCTGTTTGAATTCCGCTCATGACTCCTTTTGGGAATGGATGGTGGATATGCGCGTGATGGAGGCAAATAAATCATGCGTGCACTGGATGATGTAACCGCTGATCAGATCCGTGACGATATCCCCGAATTTCGTGAGGGCGATACGGTTCGCGTCAACGTCCGCGTTGTGGACTTCAAGGAAGGGAAAAAGGGTCTGGAGCGCAGAGAGCGCATTCAGGCATATGAAGGTGTTGTGATTGCTCGTCATAATAACGGCATTTCCAGTTCCTTCACGGTTCGCAAGATTTCCGGAAATGTTGGCGTTGAGCGTGTTTT
>WFOJ01000105.1 GCA_015488125.1 Mariprofundaceae bacterium | reverse complement strand
TGCGCCGCTCAACGGTGATTCCAACCAAAAAAATCAGTGAAATTGAAGAAGCCGTGCGGACCAATGATGTGCAAAAGGCGATGGCATTGTGCAGCGATAATAATACCGCCATGAGTCGTATTATCTGGGTAGCACTGAACAACCGGGGTGCCCGGCGTTCGGTATTAAAGGAAGTACTGGAAGAAACAGGTCGTCAGGAAGTCGCCGGACTGGAGCGCTTTATCGGGATTCTCGGCGTGATTGCGGCGATTTCACCGCTACTGGGTCTGCTGGGAACGGTGATCGGCATGATCGAAGTATTCCGCGTCATCTCTATTGAAGGCGTAGGTAAGGCCGATGTGCTGGCCGGTGGTATTTCCATTGCTCTGAACACCACTGCTGCTGGTTTATCGGTGGCCATTCCGGCGCTTGTCGCCTATCGTTTTTTTGAATCCCGCGTTGACCATTTCGTGGTGGAAATCGAACAACACGCCTTGCACTTTGTCGAGCTATTGCGCGGTGAGCTTGAATGAAGCTGCGGCAGCGGCGTCGGGAGCCTGTGCTGGTGGATATCACACCACTGGTAGATGTGGTGTTTCTGATGCTGATTTTTTTCATGGTATCCACCAGCTTCAGCGTTTCCAATACGCTCAAGCTGGATTTGCCGGCCAGTCATGCCACGCAGCAAAACAGAAAAGCTGAACAAGTGGTGATCAGTATTGATGCCCAGGGGCAGTTATATGTACAGGAAGAGCCTGTGGCCGATGCGGATCTTTATCGCCGCATCCTGAATATCAGCAAGGGTGACCCCAACATGCCTGTGGTACTGCGTGCCGATGGCAGCAGCCAGCACAAGCGCGTGGTCTATGTGCTGGACACCTTGCGTGAACTGGGCATGGGCAAGATCGGTATCGCTACCGTACCGCTTGACAAGTAATAACGATGCGCATTGTTCAAAAGTTTGGCGGCACCTCCATGGGCGGTGTGGCCCGCATCCGGGAAACAGCGGCGATTGTTCGGCGTGAGCATGAACGTGGCCACCAGTTGGCCGTTGTCGTTTCAGCCATGGCCGGGGAGACCAATCGCCTGCTAGCGCTGGCTCACGAGATGGATGAGTACGCCAGTCCTGAGGAAACCGATGTCTTGCTGGCCACCGGCGAGCAATGCAGCGCTGCCTTACTGGCCATCGAACTTCAGCGTCTGGGGCTGAAGGCCCGCTCTTTCACAGGCGCTCAGGCCGGATTGTTGACCAACAACAGTCACGGTCGGGCACGCATTGAATCCATTGATCCGGGGCATATTGTCGCAGCCCTTGATGATGGCTGTATTGCCGTTATTACCGGTTTTCAGGGGGTGGATACAGCAGGCAGAATCAGCACCCTGGGGCGCGGTGGCTCGGATACCTCAGCCGTGGCGCTGGCCATTGCCCTGAAGGCGGATGCCTGCGATATTTACACCGATGTTGATGGTATTTATACCACTGATCCCCGTATTGTACCTGAAGCGCGGAAAATTGAGCGCATCAGCTATGAAGAAATGCTGGAATTTGCCTCACTGGGCGCCAAAGTATTGCAAACCCGCAGTGTGGGACTGGCGATGAAGTACCGCATGCCGATCCATTTGCGTTCAAGTTTTCATGATGTTCGTGGCAGCATGGTGTGCGAGGAGGATGAGGATATGGAAAAAGCCTGTGTAACAGGGGTGGCCTATAACCGCAATGAGGCCAAAATCACCTTGCAGGGCATTCCTGACCGTCCTGGTATTGCTTCGGGGGTGTTCGCGCCTGTGTCGGATGCTGATATTAATGTTGACGTGATTGTGCAGAATATCAGTGAGCACGGCCTGACCGACATTACCTTTACCGTTAGTCGCGAAGATTACCCGCGCACCATGGAGATTATGCATCAGCATTGCGCCGACATGAATGCCAAAGGTGTTGCCGGTTCTGATGATGTGGCCAAAGTGTCGATTATCGGCGTTGGTATGCGTTCACATGCTGGTGTGGCGCAAACCATGTTTCGCACGCTGGCCGATGGCGGTATCAACATCGAGATGATTACCACCAGTGAAATCAAGGTAACAGTGGTGATCAGCGAGCGTGATGTTGACAAGGCCATCCGTTTGTTACATCAGGCATTTGAGCTGGATGCGGAGCAGGCATGAGCATACGCCGCATCCTTATCTACCCCGACCCCGTGCTGACCACGCCGGCCAAACAGGTGAAATTTCCATTGACGGACGAGTTGCGCGAACTGATTTCGGACATGGCGGAAACCATGTATGATGCACCTGGCGTTGGTCTTGCCGCGCCGCAAGTTGGCGTATCCCTGCGGCTGGCGATCACTGATACTATCTGGCGCAATGAAGACAACAAAGGCACGGATACCCGTGACCTCAAGGTGTGGATCAACCCTGAAATCATCTGGCACAGCGAAGAAACTTCGGTCTTTGAAGAAGGTTGTTTGTCCGTTCCGGAGACCTATGAAGAAGTGGAACGACCGGCTGCCGTGCGTGTGCGCTGGCAGGATGAGCATGGTACTCGCTTGGAAGCGGATTTCGAGGGCTTTATGGCTACTGCCTTGCAGCACGAGTTTGATCACCTTGATGGCAAGTTGTTTGTCGATTATCTCTCACCGCTGAAACGCCGCATGATTATCAAGCGCATGAAAAAGCGTTTTGGTGCCGGCGGATGAGGGTGGTGTTTGCCGGCACGCCCGGTATTGCCGCAGCCTGCTTGCAGGCCCTGATGGACACCCCGGATATTGCGCTTGTCGGCGTTGTGACACAACCGGATCGGCGGGCTGGACGCGGCATGAAGTTCACGCCTTCGCCCGTTCGCCAACTTGCCGATGCTCATGGCATTGATTGCATCACGCCGGAAGATTTGCGAAATCCCGCGGATTTGCAGTGGCTGCGGCAAAAACAGGCGGATTTTTTGGTTGTCGTGGCATTTGGCATGATTTTGCCGAGTAGCTGGCTGAAGGCAGCGAATATCGCCCCCATCAATGTTCATGCTTCATTATTGCCTCGCTGGCGTGGCGCTGCACCCATCGAGCGGGCATTGTTAAATGGCGATCAGGAAACCGGCGTATGCATTATGCGCATGGAGGAAGGGCTGGATACCGGCCCTGTGTATTGCCGGACAAAGCTTGCCATTGAGGCGAACATGACCGGCAATATGTTGTGGCAGGCCATACAACAGGCGGCCTGCCAGTTGCTTCCCGTTGCTTTGAATGAGATCATGCATGGTAATTTGTGCGCTATTCCGCAAAGCCGGAAAGGCATCAGCTATGCTGAAAAAATCAAGGCAGAAGATCGTTTGATCAACTGGTCATCGGCTATTCTTGCGGATCGTCAGGTGCGCTGTTTTACCCCCAGACCAGGCGCACGCTGCCATTACCGGGGGCGCTGGCTGAAAATCATCGAAGGCGATCCTTTGCCTGTATCCGATACGCCATCAAATGCTGGCCATATTCTCCATATCGGTCAGCACGGCGTGGATGTTGCCTGTGCGGATGGTTCAGCCTATCGCCTGCTGACGGTGCAGCCTGAAGGGAAAAAGGCCATGAGTGCTGCTGATTTTGCACGGGGCCAGCGCTTACAGGCGGGCGATAGTTTGGTGGCTGATTAGCCATGGTTTGCCATGGGTGTATTATGTGCGCATTGACTTTAGAGTTTGCCGACTTTTTCCCTTCTTTGCCAGGAGTCTGTCGGACTTTGGCAATCGTCACGAGACACAGCGGGATTGAGTCACATAGACGACTTGTTGGTGGTAAGTAGCAGTGCGCTATTTAACAAGGACAGGGCGAAGATGTGGCCCATGCCCAGTTTTTTCGTGACAGATTTGCCACAGTCCGACAGGCTCCCGGGCAATCATTCGATTACGCTTTCGGAGGTGCCATTGTGAGCCTTGCTCTGACTGAATCTGCTGCCCAAAAGGTACAAGCCTTGTTGCAGCAGCAGGATAACAACAATCTGAAACTTCGCGTTTTTGTTTCTGGAGGTGGTTGTTCCGGCTTTCAATACGGCTTTACCTTTGATGAAGAAGTGCGTGAAACCGATGAAATTATTGAAACTCTCGGCGTCAGTCTGCTGGTGGATCCGATGAGCATGGACTTGCTCAAAGGCGCTGAAATTGATTATCAGCGCTCTGCTCAGGGGGAATCGTTTGTCATTCGGAACCCCAATGCAGCATCCACCTGTGGCTGTGGGAAGTCCTTTACGCCGGGCGATGGTGGTGGCTGCGCCCACGCCGGGTAGCGGACTGCTAAACATTATTCCTGTTTTTTTGCTGAGGGGGTTTATTTTCCCCCCTCAATCATGTTAGCGTTCAGCCATGGAATGGGCATATGACATCGTCGAGCAATACGGCTATTGGGCTGTATTCATCTGGACGTTCATTGAAGGAGAAACCGTTTTTCTGGCTGCTGCGGCTTTGGCCTCGGCTGGTATTATGCAGCCGTGGAAGGTGATTGTCGTCGCTGCTGGCGGCGCTTTTGCCGGTCATATGTTCTTTTTTGCGCTGGGGCGCTGGCGCGGCTATGAGGTCATCCACTATTTTCCCATGTTAGAGCGGCATTACCCCAAAGCCAATAAAATACTCGATCATTATGCCCATTGGTCAATTTTTATTTTTCAGTACCTCTACGGCACCCGTCTGGTCGCTGCTGTTCTCTTTGGTGCTTCAAAAATTGATTTCAAACGCTTCTTTTTTCTTCAAATTGTTAATTGCATTACCTGGTCGTTGATCATTTATGCTGTCGGCCATATGCTCGGACTTGCTGGCATTGCCGTACTTAAGCACTTTGGTGTTTGGGGGCTGTTTGCCGCAGCGACCTTGACACTTGGCGTGTTTAGCTTCATTTATTACCGCTATGGCAGTCAGCGCATTCAAAAGTTTTTTGAGCAAGACTGATGCTTGATGGTTTCAACCGCACTGTACTTACGTTGTAAACGGACGATATAACTCATGCTACAGCGAATCTCGGCTTTCATCGAACAGCATGAAAACTGGTTTCGCATGCCACTTGTCGTCGTCATGGTATGCCTCGCTGTGGCGCTTACCTATTTCCGCCCCTACATTCTCGAACAAGTTGAGTTAAAAACACTCGACCATCGTTTTAACCTGCGTGGCCCGATCCCTCCGGATGACAGGGTCGTGGTGCTGGCCGTTGATGATCAGGCACTCAGTGAAGTAGGCCGTTGGCCGTGGTCGAGGGATTTACTGGCCAGAGTGATTGACCGCGTATTGGGTGAGTACCAGGCCAGGGTGCTGACGTTGGATATTATTTTTTCGGAGCCACAACTTAACCCCTTGCGAGAGAGTCAGCGCCTGCTGCGCGAAAAAGGTGAGGTAGAGGCCAGCCGGTGGCTGCGCGAACATGAATCCTTTGGTGATGTGGATGCCACACTGGAAGCAGTCATGAAAACATACCATGATCGTTTGATTCCCGGCTATTTTTTCTACCCTGTTGATGGCAATGCGCCTGCCCTGGCACGTGAACGTTTGCCGGCATATCTTAAGGATATGGAAAACTCCATTATTGGCGCGGAATTTTCTGCTGGCGCCCATTCCTTTATTCCGCGTGCGGTAGCCATTGAGGCGAATTTACCGCGATTCACTCATGCCGCCGATCTGGTTGGTTTTTTCAACTTTTTCCCCGATACCGATGGTATTGTTCGTCGTGTACCACTGTTGATGGAAGTCAACGATGAAATTTATCCCAGTATGGATTTACAGGGGTTGCGGGTTTTTCTTGATTACCCCAATATGTCAGTCAATATTGATTCAGGCGGTGTAAAGGAATTACAATTGGGCGAACACCTGATCCGTACGGACTCCGGTGGCAGTATGATGTTGAATCACTATGGCAGGCGCTTTACCTTCACCCATATTTCCGCTGCCGATGTGTTGGCCGGACGAGCTGACCCTGCGATATTCAAAGATGCCTATGTCATTATGGGGGCTACTGCCGTCGGTGTGTACGATTATCGCCCCAGTCCTTTTGATGCTGATTTCCCCGGTGTGGAAGGCCATGCTGCCGCCGTTGCCAATATTCTGAATGATGAAGAAATTGCCCGCCCGGAGATGCTTGATGTTGTCGAACTGGTTGCTGTGCTGCTGCTTGGACTCATCGGTGGTCGGCTGGTTGTCAACAGTGGTGTATATGTTCATATTATCATGATTTTTCTGGTGCCCATGCTGCTTTATGGCGTAGCTTACTGGGCCTTTGTTTCACTTGGCCTGTGGCTGAAAGTTACGTATCTGATCATGGGCGTACTGATGGCTACCCTTCCTTCCAGCATGATGCGTTATATTGTCGAATCGCGCAAACGCGCCTTTATCCACGATGCCTTTTCGCGTTACCTGGCTCCTGAAGTTGTGGAAAACCTCACCGAACATCCGGAGCTACTGGCTCTCGGTGGCGAGAAGAGGCAAATGACGGCGTTTTTCTCCGATATTGCTTCATTCTCAACGTTTTCAGAAAAAATGTCGCCAGAAGAACTGGTGCGTTTCCTCAACGACTATTTAACCGCGATGAGCGATATCATCATGGAAATGGGGGGCACCATCGACAAATATGAAGGTGATGCCATTATCGCCTTCTTTGGTGCACCGTTGCTCATGGAGGATCATGCGCTGCGCTGTGTGCGGGCGGCGCTGGCCCAGCAAAAGAAGCTTGATGAATTGCGCCCGCTATGGGTGAGCACCGGTTACCCGGCAATTGGTGTTCGCATGGGGCTCAATTCCGGTGATATGGTGGTGGGGAATATGGGTACGAGCCAGCATATGAACTACACCATTATGGGTGATAATGTGAACCTTGCCTCACGTCTGGAAGGGGTTGGCAAAGTCTATCGCACCCGCATTCTGATCAGCGGTGAAACATGGGCTATGGTCAGGGATGATATTTATGCCCGTTTTATTGATCGCGTGCGTGTGGTGGGGCGTTCAACGCCAGTGAATATTTAT
Organism: Mariprofundaceae bacterium; assembly: GCA_015488125.1. Lineage (GTDB taxonomy): Bacteria > Pseudomonadota > Zetaproteobacteria > Mariprofundales > Mariprofundaceae > AB-137-C09. The sequence goes on along the minus strand of WFOJ01000105.1, from coordinate 4,965 downwards.
GAACCCATCGGTGAACAGGGACAAATTCCCAAGGATATTCTTGCTGCCGGGCGAAGCTATGAGCATGCGTGGGATCTCATGGCACAGCGCGATTTTGAAGGCGCAGCACGCGGCTTTCGTGAACTTGCAGCTCAATTCCCGCAGGATGGTCTTTATGAGGCCATGCTGGCACGCATGCAGCATTATGCCGTACAGCCACCGAAGCCGGACTGGGATGGGGTGTTTAACCTGACTTCCAAGTAGGACTTACATATGGAACTCTCGCCGTTCCGTCAGTGCTCCGGCCAATTCATGGAAGCGGGCGATGTGCAAATGCCATGGGGCCTTGTCATCAGCGTTGCCGCCGTGTACCCAACAGGTTTGCAGGCCCATGTTGTGCGCAACCTGAAGATTATCGGCCATATCATCCACGACCATGACGTAGCTGGCATCCGCAGCCTCGTGACGCAATAATTGTTGCAAGGTGTTTGCGCACGGCTTGGGTTGGTAATGATTAAAGCGTATATCATAAACCGCATCAAAGTAATGGCGAACGCCCAGGCAATCCAGAATGCGGCTGGCATGTTCGCTGCTGCCATTGGTATGGATCAGTTTACGCCCTGGCAGTTGTTCCAGCGCTTGTTGCAAGCGCGGATCCGGCTGCAATAACTCATGGGCGTTAATATGATGCACGTCTTCCAGAAAATCTTCAGCATCCACTTGATGGTGCAACATCAGGCCGCGCAAGGTGGTGCCATAACGCCGCCAGTAATCGCGGCGCAGCGCATCCGCCTCATCTGCTGGCACACAAAGCCGCCGCTGGATATAGCGGTTGATGCGCGCATCCATGCGCTGAAACACCCCTGATCGCGCATCATACAGCGTATTATCCAGGTCAATAATGAATAGCTCAGGGGTGACTGGCTTCACTTTACCGCTTCATTATCTGGCAACAAGTCCTGATATTGCAGCAGTTGTCCGCGCAGATGCGCGCTTTCTTCTGCCAGCAAGGCCAGATAGGCTGGCACCACATCAGCAGCGGGTTTGATCGTTGAAGGCAACAAGCCCTTGAAGGCCCGGTCAAACAGCGGTGTGCGAACCTTGCCCGGATTCAGGCAATTAAAGCGATACGGCTTGCCGGGATGTTCCGCTTGCCACATGGCCGCAGCATAGGGCAGGGCACGCTTGGCCAGTCCATAACCATGCCAGTTGCACTGATTCTCGGTCGTCATATCGCAGGCCGTAAAAATCACCGATGCTGCCTTAGCCCGTTTGATCAGTGGCAACAGCGTTTGCGTCAACAAATTCGGCGCTGCCAGATGAATATCCAGCATTCTGCGGAAATCATCCCGTTGGACATATTGCATGGGAGTACAACGGTTAAGCGAGCCAGCGCAATGCACCAGACCATCCAGATGCGGGATCTGATCCTTGATCGCCAGAAACAATTGATCATATTGATCAAACTGCAATAAATCGAAGGGCACGCCCAGACAGCGCCCACCACGTTCTTCAATCGTGTCGCACAATTTCACAAGCGCTTTATCGTCATGATCCAGCGCCAGCACATTGGCCCCGCTGTCAGCCAGCGTCAGCGTCAGTTGCTCACCGATGCCGGAGGCAGCGCCAGTGATCAATATAATGCGTTTTTCAAACGTTGAACTCATTCAGTTTTCACCCTGATCAGGCATTCATCGGGATTCACCGTATCGCCTTCCCGGACGAAGACTTCTTCGACAACACCGGAAACAGGCGCATGCACCGGGTTTTCCATTTTCATCGCTTCCACAACCAGCACGGTATCCCCCGCACTAATGCTGCTGCCAACTTCTACATTCACCGCTACAATGCGCCCTGGCATCGGACTGGTAACATCGCTGTCTTCACGTGCTTTGGGGCGCTTTGAGCCACGCGATGCTTTGGTGCTATCAATGCTGCCATCTTGGGTTGGCACAACCTCGGTCAGCGTTTCAACGAAGACTTCCTCCAGCACATTGTCGATCCTGACAAAGAACGGACGAAGCTCTTCTGACGCATGGCCGCTGCCTTCAATCTTGATATGGTACTCTTCACCATGGATGGTGACATTGAATTCCGTAGGTGCCAATCCCGCTGAGGCAGCGACAGTTTCCGTCGCCGGTACTGCCTCCTCATCCAGCGGTTCAGGCTTTAGATTACCGCTATCGCGTTCTTCAAAATATTCCAGCGCAATGGCCGGGAACATGGCATAGGAAAGCACATCCTCAATGGATTTTGCCCGGTCACCGATTTCCCGGGTCAGCGCATCAAGCTCGGGGGCCAGTAAATCAGCCGGACGAATATCCACCACGCTGTCATGATCCGATAGGGCCTTGCTACGCACCTCCGGGTTAACCTCGCCCAACGGACGACCATATTTACCCTGCAAATAATCACGGGTTTCATTGGTGATAATCTTGTATTTCTTGCCCGCCACCACATTCAGCACCGCCTGTGTGCCGACAATCTGACTGGTCGGTGTCACTAGCGGCGGGTAGCCAAAATCCTTGCGTACACGCGGAATTTCTTCCAACACTTCATCCATGCGATCCAGTGCATTCTGATCCCGTAATTGATTGGCAAGGTTGGAAATCATGCCGCCGGGAATCTGGTTGATCAGCACCCGCGTATCGACACCGGTAACATCCGACTCAAAGCGACGGTATTTCTTGCGTACCTCACGAAAATAGGCGGCAATTTCCTGTAGCAATTCCAGATCAAGACCGGTATCCCACTCGCCACCAGCGAAAGCCGCGACCATGGATTCCGTGGCCGGGTGTGACGTGCCGCCGGACAAGGGGGAAATCGCGGTGTCAATAATATCACAGCCGGCATGAACAGCTTCCCACTGCACCATTTCAGCCACGCCTGCTGTGGCATGACAATGCAAATGCAAGGGGATATTCACCGCCGCTTTCAGGCGGCTGACCAAATCCTTTGTCACCTGCGGGGTGAGCAAGCCAGCCATATCCTTGATAGCCAGTGTATCGCAGCCCATATCCTCAAACTGGCGGCCAAGATCAACAAAGTAATCCAGCGTATGCACCGGGCTGACAGTGTAGCTGATCGCGCCCTCAGCAATTTTACCGTTTTCTTTCACTTGATGGATGGCTACGCGCACATTGCGCAAATCATTCATGGCATCAAATACACGGAAGACATCCACACCATTGGCGGCAGCCATATCAACAAATTTTTGTACCACATCATCGGCATAATGACGGTAGCCCAACAGGTTCTGACCACGCAAAAGCATTTGCAAGGGGGTGTTGGGCATGGCTTTTTTGAGGCTGCGCAAGCGGGACCAGGGGCCTTCTTTCAAATAACGCAGGCACGTATCAAAGGTTGCGCCGCCCCATGCCTCTATCGACCAGAAGCCTACCTGATCGAGTTTGTCACAAATTGGCAACATATCGTCCAGACGCATGCGGGTGGCCAGCAGGGATTGGTGGCCATCGCGCAATGCCAGTTCGGTAATTGCCAGTTTTCGTTGCTTGCTCGTCATGTTCAGTCCTTACAGGCCGCAGTGTGTGGCAATGGCAGCAGCCACCGCAGCGGCGATATTTTCTTTGTTTTTTTCTGCTGTAAATTCAAGTAATTCGGGATGTTCTGCCAGAAAGCCTGTGTGAAACTCTCCGGCAAGAAAAGCGGCAGAGGCAGCCACATGGCGATAAAAAGGCAGCGTCGTCGGCACTCCGCGAATATCGTACTCTTCCAGTGCCCGCCTGGCACGCGCTACCGCATGTTGCCAGTCCAATCCCCACACCGTCAGTTTGGCGCACATGGAATCATAATGCGGTGGAATCTCATAGCCCGCATACACACAACCGTCAACGCGCACGCCAAGGCCACCAGGAGAATGGTAGCGGGTAATTTTTCCCGGTGTTGGCAGAAAATCATTTTGGGGTTCTTCCGCGTTGATGCGAAACTCAATCGCAAAGCCACGAAAGGTGATTTCTTCCTGTGTGAACGGCAGTGGCTCACCCGCAGCAATGGCAATTTGTTGCGCTACAATATCCACTCCGGTGATACTTTCCGTGATGGTATGCTCTACCTGCAAACGGGTATTCATTTCCATAAAATAGAAATTTCGCTCCTTGTCCACAAGGAACTCCACCGTACCGGCATTCACATAATCCACGGCTTTGGCCGCCTGCACCGCTACTTCACCCATTTGCCGACGCAGCTCTGGCGTTAAAAACGAAGAAGGAGCAATTTCAATTAGCTTCTGATTACGGCGCTGAATGGAGCAATCGCGCTCAAACAAATGCACGCAGTTGCCATGCTGATCGGCCAGAATCTGGAACTCAATATGATGCGGTTCGACAATACATTTTTCCATGAACAGTTCTTCACTGCCAAAGGCGGCCATTGCTTCACGGCGGGTAATGACATAGTTTTCACGCAATTCATCGTCGTTATCACAACGGCGAATGCCACGTCCGCCACCACCGGCAGCCGCCTTGAGCATGACCGGATAGCCCATGGCATGCGCCTGTGACAAGGCATCCGCTTCACTTTCAAGCGGCTGCTCCGAACCGGGAATCACCGGCACACCAGCGGCAATCATGGCTTCACGGGCACGGGTTTTCAGCCCCATATCCCTGATCGCCTGTGGTGAAGGGCCGATATAGCTGATACCGGCATCCAGTACGGCCTGCGCAAAATCCGGGTTTTCGGATAAAAAGCCATAACCGGGATGCACTGCATCGCATTTGTATTTAACCGCGATGTCCACAAGGCGATGGATATTCAGATAACTTCTGACCGGATCCGGACCAATCATCACCGCCTGATCCGCTTTTTTGACATGCAGTGCGTGACTGTCCGCTTCAGAATAAATCGCTACGGTTTCAATGCCGAGCTCTTTGCATGAGCGAATAATGCGTATGGCGCATTCACCACGATTGGCAACGAAAATTCTCTTGAACAAAACAGCAGGCCTCCTTGCACGCGACTGAACCCTAG
>WFOJ01000104.1 GCA_015488125.1 Mariprofundaceae bacterium | reverse complement strand
TGGAGCGCAGGCCGGCGGCAAAACTCAGGCCGATTTTCGGCTGTACCTGCATTTGCGCCACACCACCGAGTTGATACTCAATCGGATCCTCAATGGTCATAACGTTGCGGTTATCGCGATCCACTTCCATCAGTGCGGCATACAGCGTAGTACTTTTGCCCGAGCCTGTCGGCCCGGTGACCAGGGCAATGCCATGCGGTGCGGCAATCACTCGCTGCATCTGGGCAAACTGGGATTCGCTCATGCCCAGCTCCTGGAGCGTCAGAATGCGTGAGGAACGATCCAGCAGACGCATGACCACGCGCTCGCCAAACGCTGTTGGCAGGATGGAAACGCGCACATCGACTTCCCTGCCGGCAATTTTGACGCGATAACGGCCATCCTGCGGATGGCGTTTTTCGGCAATATCCAGATTGGCCATAACCTTGATGCGACTGATCATCGCCGCCTGAACGCTTTTCGGGGGACGCACAATGGTATGCAAGACGCCATCAATACGAAAGCGCACCAGCACCTCGGACTCAAACGGCTCAATATGAATATCGCTGGCGCGATCTTTCATGGCTTGCGAGATCAGCGTGTTGACCAGGCGAATGACTGGCGCATCGTCTTCGGATTCAAGCAGATCACCGACCTCTTCAATCTTGCGGCTTAATTCATCTTCTTCAGAAAGATCTTCCAGCATTTGCTCCGCTGAAGCTGACGACATGTCAAACACCTGATTAAGCAGCATCAGAATATCTTCTCGCGGTGCGCGCACCGGTACTGTTTCGCAGCCCAGCAGGCGCCGGTAGTCATCCAGCAGTTCCCAGGGCAAGGGGCCATCCGAGGGCACGGCAACAGGCGCTCTGCTGGCATCGTCAGCCTGTTGCAAAGGGATCACCGGACCCTGGCGCAGCACGGGCAGCGCAAGCAGTAAGGTGCGTTCATGATCCACCATATCAGGCGTCAGGCGTGTTGCATTGCGCATGCTTATTTGCTGCCTCCCTGGGAAACAGGTTGTGGTTTCAGCTTCTCCGGCAGGTGAAGTTGCTTTTGCGGGAAAATAATCGTGCCGCCTGTGGTCGGTTGTTCATACAACCGTTTGATGTCCTGATACTTCTCATTCGTCAGTTCTTCGATCTGATCGGAGGATTTAATGATGTGCGGGCGCAAAAAGACCATTAAATTGGTTTTACGGTGGGTATTGTCGGTAAACTTGAATGGCTCGCCAAGCACCGGGATGGCGCCAAGACAAGGCACCCGCTGCACGGCAACGGTGTTGTCATCGCGCATCAAGCCGCCAAGCACAATGATTTGCCCGTCGTTGGCCAATACAACGGTTTTGATGGAACGCTTGTTGGTGATCAGATCCGAGCCTTGCACGCCGGCATTGACATCAATGCTCGACATTTCCTGATACAGTTTCAGGCGCACGGTGTCTCCTTCGGTGATCTGCGGCTTGACGCGCAGGGTCAGGCCGATGTCTTTGCGCTGAATGGTCTGAAAAGGATTGGCGACGCCACCTTGCGTGGTGCTTTGCCCGGTTAAAAAAGGCACATTTTGGCCGACGATGATTTCAGCTTCCTCATTGTCCACCGTCAACAGATTAGGGGTGGAAAGCACATTGGTATCGGCCTTGCTTTCCATGGCGCGAGCCAGTGCTCCCAGGTTGAGAAACTGCGTGCCACCAAACGTTACCGTACCCCGCACCAGACCAACGACCAGTCCGTTACCGGGATTAAAGGGATTGGCCGCCACGGTATTGATATTGGTTTTGCCGTTACCGGTAAAGCTGGTGCCACCGATAACGGTGCTGCCTGGCTGGTTGAAATTGCCTGTGCCGCGCCATTCAATGCCAAACTGTTCTCCTGCATTGGCGGAGACTTCGACAATCAGCGCCTCCACCAGTACCTGCCGACGCTGCACATCCATTTTGTCAATAAGACCGTTAAGCGCCCCCATATCGGATGGATCAGCCGTGATCAGCAGGGCATTGGTCGCCGGTTCTGCCACCACTTTCACATCACCGCTGAACAAGGTTCGACCAGGGGCTTTACCCGGCGCAGCGGCTGCTTTTTGACCACCAACCAGTTCGGTGATCACCTTGGCCACATCGGCGGCTGTTGCATGCTTGAGATAGCGCACTTGCAGACGACCGCTGTCGGCCTCTGGCGCAATATCCAGCTTTTCTACCAGCGAGGCGATTTCGTTGATGGTTTGCGGCGCTGCCACCACCACCAGAATATTTCCCGGCTGGTGCGCAATGGCCTTGACATGCTTGCCACCGCCCGATGGTACACCCGGCGCCGCACCGCTACTGGCATAAAGGTTACTGATGGTGGCCGCCAGTTTGTCTGCCGAAGCATGTTTGAGGGCAAACATCTGCACGCCGACCGCATCCTTGCGGTCAATCAGATCGAGAATAGCCTGGATACGCCGCACATTGCTGGCTGTATCCGTCAGCAACAGCATATTGCCGCGTGGATACGCCACCAGATGACTGTTGGGAGAAATCAGTGGCCGGATCAGGGCGACCAGCTGCTGACTGTCGGCATAACGCAAGCGAATCACCTGGGTAACCATGGCATCATCGCTTGCCGCCTGACCGCTGCGCACAGGCAGGGCTTTTTGCTTGCTTTCCGCACGGGGGACGATTTTGGTCACTGGCCCGGAAGCCACCGTGGCAAAGCCGTTCATTTCCAGTACGGAAAGAAAGACCTGATAGGCCTCATGCTTGTTCATCGGGGTGTTGGAGACGAGATTGATTTTTCCCTTAACCCGCTGATCCACAAGAAAGGTTTTGCCGGAAAATTCGCCGACAAACTCAATAAACGAGGTAATATCCGCGTTTTTGAAATTCAGCGTAATATCTTCTGCCCAGGCGGTGGAGGCGCTGAACAATATCAGCAACCACAGCAAACCACGACGCATGCTATTGGATATGGTAATTGATGGTTTGCATTTGTCCTGCACGTTCAACCTCCAGTTGAATATTTGATGCATGTTGTAACGACTGATACAGCTTCATGGCCTGTGCCGCGCTGGTAATGGGTTCCTGATTGATTTTGCGAATAATATCGCCGTTGCGCAGACCGATGGTCTGAAACAGCGAACGCGGCACAATATTGCTGATGACAAAACCATCGGCCTTGCCCTGCACGAAGTGCGGCACCACTCTTGCCTGCGTCAGCAGCTGTGAGAAATTGCGCGTCGCCCGTCTGATGGTATCGCGCGAGATATGGCGCTGAACAGCTCCGGTTGGCGGTGGCGGCATGGTTGATGGCGGATTCACTGGCTGAACAGGCAAGGCCGGTGCGGCGCTGGCAGTGTTGTTTTCCTGACGCAGGGCAATATGCCGCAAGCGGCCATGGTCGCGCACCTCAATGGCATCCTGCAATACCTGTTCCAGCAGTACGCCGGAAGCAATTTCCGTGTGCAGGCGAACAATGCGCTCCTTGTTGTCGTTGGCGGTACGCAAAATTGCCAGTGAGTTGTCGCCAGCCACGGCTGTGCCCAGCAGGGTTATATCGAGCGGCGGCGCGGTAACCACTGGTTTCGTCTCAGGCTGAACCTCGGGAACCTTGGGTTGCCGGGCTTTTACCTCGCCAAACAACGGTGTTTGCGTCAGTAACGCTACATCCAGTGACGCATGCCTCGGCTGGTCGGCAGACGATGACCGCTGATGTTCCGAAGAAAACTGTGGTGGCTGTTGCGTGATCAGGCCAGCGGTCAGCCAGGCCAAGCCGACGACCAGTATCAGTTCAACGCTGCGAATCAATGCCGGAGACGACACCAGGGACAGGTTTACCATTGCTGGTGAATACCCAGACCATACACCTGCCAGCGATTTTTGGGCCACAGACTGCTCGTTTGCACATCATTGCCCAGTTGACGGAAGCGGTAAAATGCACTCAGGCGGGTATTACCGCCAACAACAGGCAATGGATAATCCGCCTCCACACGCAGCCGCCAGGCTTGTTGCTGGCTGTGAAACACGGCGCCGGATACCACCGTATTTTGCATCCGATCGCGCAGTGGCACGCCTGCGGCCAGGCGCAGGCGAAAAGCTGTCGCCGGAGTTGTGCCATTTAGCGACAGATCCAGCCATGTGCTGTCAATGGTTTCCACGGCGCTGCCGACGGCGGCAGACAACGCGCCGTTAACATAAAAACGACTGCGTGTTTGCCGATCCTGTTGCATGGCGGCAGACAGCCCGACATACAGCAAGGGAGAAATTTCGCTTAATTGCAGTCTGGCTTCGGCAAACCACTGGCGCTGCGTCACCGTCAGCTGATTCTGCTGGATGTTTCCGCCGGTGTGCCACAACTCCTGATGATGGCCAATCGATGTCAGCCATTCTCCCCCCAGTAGGAGTTGCATGCGTTCACCGGCAAGCGGGATATGCACACTACCTCGTGCCAGCCAGCCACTGCCGCTTACCGATGATGATAATGGCGTTGCCATGCTAAAACCTGTTATTAATGGCATCTGCTCCTGATAGCGCCAGAGCAGGGGGGCGATGTCCATCGCGAAACTGGCGGCATGGGCGGATGGGATCATCGTCATGGCATACAGCAGGGTGCCAGCAAGAACGCTGCGCGTGGATAACAGATGCTTCATGAGGTGATTTCCTCAAGCCAGCGAGCTTGCGGATGTTGGTGATCATGCTGCAACAGCAGGCGAATCGCCTGCCGGGGGAGCAATGCCTCTGCCCGTTCCGGCCATTCAATAATACTGATCCACGGCGGCGAAAAATAATCCATGACACCAAGCATTAACACCTCCTCCTCATCACTCAGGCGGTACCAGTCCATGTGCGCAACGCAAACTTCCCCGGCCTGATAGACCTCGATCAGCGAGTAACTGGGGCTGGGTAGGGCATGATCCCGCACGCCAAGGCCTCGCATCAGGGCACGGGCAAATACGCTTTTGCCCGCGCCCAGGTCACCGGCAAGCGTCAGGCAATCACCCGGCTGCAATCGTTCCGCCCAGTGCCTGGCTGCTGCCCTAGTGGCAGCTTCGTCAGCAAGATAGAGACGCGACATCAGTTAGCAAGGTATCAATAACGGGATAAGGCGGATCATGATGGACATTACCTCCCGGATCAAACTGGTGGCGGATACTCTCATGAGACGCACCTCTTGCAAGCAGGTGTTGCATAATTATTGCTACCATTGGGAATTTGGATCATCTGTGTCAACGGTGGCTACTGAACACGTTCAAGCATGTGTAACTCGCATTTGACTTCCGGTATGCAATAGTCATGCTTGCTTTCCATGCTATCTGCTTCTTCATCAATAGCTGTGAATCACAGCGCGCTGGATCCTGTAACAGAGGGGTATTTGCAGCGATTGCGTATGTTGCGCGGCTGGTCCACGCATACCTTCGAAGCCTATTGCCGTGATTTATTACGTATCCAACGTTTACTGGAGCCCGCGCAGGCGACGCTTTATAATGCGTCAACAACGCAATTACTGGATGTATTCAGTCAGTTACAGGAAGCGTTATCAATAGCCAGCCAGCAGCGTTGCCGCAGTGCCCTGAGTACGTGGTTTACGCTATTGCAGGATGAAGGCGTACGTAAGGATCATCCGCTGCGTCATCTGCCCGCGCTGCGTCGCCATCATCGCTTGCCGAAAACCCTGAACGAAACCGACGTTGAACGCCTGCTTGAGGCTCCCGATTGTAGCAGCTTGACGGGTTTACGCGATCGTTGCATGCTGGAATTGATGTATGCCACAGGAATGCGTGTTTCCGAGCTTGTCTCACTGACGTACTCGCAACTGGATATGTCCGCACGTATGCTGCGTATCCTGGGCAAGGGCAATAAGGAACGCCTGGTGCCTTTTGGCGAAGAGGCCGCTTACTGGTTGCAGCAATGGCTGGAACAGCGATGCATGACCTCGGCATGGTTGTTTCCCGGTCGGAAGGGGCAAAAAATGTCAAGGCAAAACATATGGTTACGCATTAAGAAATATGCTGATGAGCAGGGAATTCAACCTTCTCCTTCACCACACACCTTGCGTCATGCCTTTGCCACGCACCTGTTAAATCATGGCGCTGAGCTGCGGGCGCTACAATTACTGCTCGGCCACAGTAGTATCGGCACGACCGAGATCTACACCCATGTCAGCCGTTTGCGCTTGCATCAGGTGATACGTCAGGCACACCCGGCAACCACGAGGAGACCATGCGCCAGCTGATCAAACAAGCGCGTCAAGCTATTAAGAATAAGGATTACAGTGAAGCTTGCGTTCTGTACCGTAAATTACTGGAGCATGAAGAAGCCAGAGACAATATTGATTTCAGATTTCGCCTGGCCTGGTGCTCGGAAAAAGCAGGTTATATCAACGATGCCTGTGCCTTGTATGAAGAAATTATTGCCCATTACCATCAACAGGGCGAGACAGGCGCTGCTGCTTCGCTACAAGCCATTCTTGACCGGCTTCGCAGACCAAAGGAGATCACTTCTGCTGTTGATTTCGAAGCGCTGGCAAAGGCTGATCGCAAGCGTCTTATGCATCAGTTATTACTTATGGGTGAAGAACGCGTACTCGCCAAGGGAAAGCAACTCTTCAACGCCGGCGACGTTGCCAAACACCTGTGGATTCTTCTGGAGGGTAGCGTACGTATCAGCTGGCCAGAGCATGAGCATGATGATCGTATCGTGACTGTTGCCGCAGGCGAAGATCCCGAATTATTCGCAGAAGATTCCGTATTCACCCTGCAACGGCGAGAATATGCTGTAACAGGTGAACGCATATCACGCCTGATGGCTGTAGCTATTGATCAAATCACCCAATTGCGGCAGCAAAGCATCGATTTTGACATCGCTATGGAGCATCTCATGCGCGAACGATGGGTAACTCCCATCCTTAGTCGTCACCCTATTTTTCAGCGTGTGAACGATATTGACCGCGTGCGCATCAGTCATCTGTTTGAGCCAGTGGAACTTCAGGTTGGCGAATGTCTGATGCGTCGCAACGAAGAACATCAGGCCGCTTATCTGGTACAGGAAGGTTGCCTGTTTCTTGTTCATGAACGTGTTGAGCACGATGAAGAGGACGAGGAAAGTGAAGAGCCCGATGATGGTGCGCTGCTGGCCAGTGTGCTACCTGGTTGCTTTCTCCACCTGGGTGGTTTGCTTCGTGGTTACGAAAGCTCCTGCCGGGTGGTGGCTATTACGCCCGTGCGTCTGCTTCGCCTGACACAACAAACGTTTGAAAGCATCTCCAGTCGTCGCCCCTGGATGATTCAGGCCCTGCTGCGATTGGTGCGCCTGCCCATTGCGGAGCAGGTGATGGAACCACACGAAGATGATCTGTGGAACACCAACAACAAGATTAAATTGCGCAAGGTATCTCAGGGTGATGAATATGAGAATGCCTAACTCCAGGAGCCTGTCGAAACTTGACAAATCTACTGCGAAAAACCGGATATTGGCCAAATCTTCGCCTGTCTTTGTTAAATAGCACTGCTATTTTCCGCCAACAGGTCGTAATTTGGCTCAATCCCGCTATTTCTTGTGACGATTGCCAAAGTCCGACAGACTCCGAGTCTATTTTGTAAAACATATAGTGAGTTTTTTCATGTCAACTGAACAACAACGCCCAGCCTGCTACTCTCCGGGTCTGGATGGTATTCCTGTCGCTGAATCAGCGATTTCACATGTCGATGGTCAACAGGGAAGGCTCGAATATCGTGGTATTGATATCGAGTTACTGGCCAAACATTCCACCTTTGAGGAGACCTGCGTTCTGCTACTGGATGGCCAGCTTCCCAGCCGCAGCGAACTGGATGCCTTTGAAGCAGGTTTACGTAACCATCGTCGCATCAAATTCCGCGTGCGTGACATTATGAAAAGCTTTCCTGACTCGGCGCATCCTATGGATGCCCTGCAGGCGTGTATTGCTATTCTCGGCATGTTTTATCCCATGCCCAAAAGCGCCGATCGCCTTAGCGAGGAACAGGTGAAGGAATCTTGCTACCGTCTGATTGGCAAATTACCAACACTGGTGGCAGCGCATGCGCGCATGCGTCTTGGCGATGATCCCATCCCACCTCGCGATGACCTTGGCCAGGCGGCGAATTTTCTCTACATGCTGACAGGCAGGGAGCCATCTCCGCTGATGACACGCATTATGGATGTAGCGCTGATTGTACACGCTGAACATACCATCAATGCCAGCACATTTTCCACGCTGGTAACAGCCTCGACCATGGCGGATCCCTATACCTGCGTCAGCGCTGCCATTGGCGCGCTTTCCGGCCCGCTGCATGGTGGTGCCAACGAAGATGTATTGGTCATGCTTGATGAAATCGGTGATGTTGAAAAGACTGAGGCCTATTTGCATGATAGACTTGCCCGCAAGGAAAAAATCCCCGGCCTTGGTCACCGCATTTACAAGACAAAAGACCCACGGGCGGTGTTATTGCAGAGCCTGTATCAGGATTTAACTGCAGAAATGGGTGAGGATCCAACGTTTACCATCGCCCGCCGGATTGAAGAGCTTTCCCAAGGGACGCTGGGACGCAAGGGCATCTGCCCCAATGTGGACTTTTATTCAGGAATTATTTACCGAAAACTGGGGATTCCCACCGACGTATTTACGCCGGTGTTTGCCATTTCGCGTGTTGTTGGCTGGTTGGCTCACTGGAAGGAAAGCTTGCATCACAGTCGGATTTACCGGCCTGTACAGATTTATACGGGCAAAACGGGCGAACCTTATATTCCGATTGAGGAACGCGTGCGTGATTAACTAAACCATGGGAGATTGTCGGGCTTTGACAAAACTACTACGAAACACCGGATATTGACCACATCTTCGACCTGTTTTTGTTACATGGCGCTGCTACTTACCGCCAACAGATCGTATATCTGGCCTGATTCCACTATTTCTCGTGACCATTGCTAAAGTTCGACAGACTCCTGCCACCGGCACTTTTCGGTGACAGCAAGGAGGATAAGATGAATATATTGATCAAAGGCCACTGCTCGTGGTGCAAGTCGCTGGCTATCTTGTCGTCCTTATTGCTGACATGCGCCGTCATGGCAGGGTGTGGCGGCTCTGGAACCACTGCCGGTGGCAATACCAGTCAGGTAACGATTTCACTGGGGCAAGGCGTACTTGCCGGGGCGCTGACGGCGCCAGGAACTGTGCCGGCGGGCGTTCAATCATTCTCGGTGGTTGCGTTTAACAGCACGGGGCAAATCATCGCCGGACCAGTCAGCGCAACGTTGCCGCAAACCAGCGTGACGCTGACTGTACCCAATGGTTCAGGCATCACCTTCGATTTACGCGCCTATGATGCAGCCAATGGACTGGGCAAGGTCATTTACCAGGGCATCAGTACACCACAAACGCTGAATGGCACAAGCATCACCATTCCCATACAGCTTAACCTGGCGGTAACCATCACCGCCAACACACTACAGACATCCCAGGGGGGGAGCATTACCTTCAATGGCTTTGTCGCTGGTGCCCCACCACCTGCCACATCGCCATTACTGTGGACGGCCAGCGGCGGCACCATGGGCACACCCACGGCCAACGGTGCCAGTGTTGTTTGGACGGCACCAAACACCATCGCTGCTGTCGGTCAAACCTACACGATCAGTGCACAGATTGACCCTGTACGAAACCCGCAACAAAACCCTAATGTGGTTGGCAGAGTGAACGTGCTGGTGGTTCCTCAGGTCAACAATTATGGCTTTGCCATGAGCGGCAACCATTTTACCGTTAATGGCGTGATCAGTACGGTGGATCTGTATGGTAACGCAACCAACGCCATTGGCACGGCGGGCGCACCAATGAATATCGCTTTTGGCTTCCGTGATTATACGGGAGCCGGGGCCATGACCTACAATCCCGCCTTCAGTTTCGATATTCGTGAAAACATTCCCGGGCTTCGCAAGGCTATTGGCGTGATCACACCGGTGACCGTTACCACAACGGCCAATGGCCAGGTCAGCGTTCGTGTTCCGGCCAACGCGACACTGCGCTACACGGCTACTTCGGCAGCCGGCACCACCGTGCTGAATCAAACTTCCGTGAATACCCTGGCCAATGTGATCACGACCAGTCAGGCCGGGGTCGTCACGCTGGATATTAATGCGCTGCTGCGCACTATTGCCGGGCGCAGCACGCCTGCCATGAATATTTTTTCCGCTCCAGGCCTGTTTAGTTACGAAATTGGCTTTGCCGGTATTGACATGGGGCATGAAAATGCAACGGCGACGGGCATTGATCGTCTTTTTGATGTTGGCCTGAATACCAGCACTAAAGGCGTAAAAGGCAATATTGCCATTCAGTGATGATGTTATCTGCTTGGTCTCATTGCCTGACCATCCTGATGGTGACGGTACTGTTGCCTACTGCCTCGCAGGCCAAAGCCGCCTGGCTGCCGCTGCATGGCCAGGTTGCTGCTGTTGAACATATCAGCGCCATGGCCATCGTCGATGGCTACTTATGGCTGGCTGCGGACGAAACGAATCATGCTGGTGATAATGTGGTGCAGCAGTTTTCCCGGGATGGCAGATTGCTGTCGCAATTGCGTCTGAGTCACGGGGATGAACTCGACAGTGAAGCAATGGCTGCTGAAGGGCATACGCTGTATGTGATGGGTTCACACAGTGCCAAACGCAAAAAGCTGAAAGCGGGCAAATCCTACCACCGCAATCGTCGTATGCTCAACGCCGATGAAATTCGTCCTGAAAATAACCGTGCCAGACTGTATCGCCTGCAACTGAACGATCAGGGCGAGGCCACTGATGTTGGCAGCATCAGTTTGCAACAACTGTTGCGTCAACATCCAGTGCTGGCCCCTTTCAGTCGCCTGCCCAGCAAGGAAAATGGTATTGATATTGAAGGGCTGGCCGTGCGCAACGGTATATTGTACGCAGGTTTTCGCGGGCCTGTGCTGCGTGGTGGCATGACCCCGGTATTGCGTTTTCGCATGAATGATGCGGCGGCTACAGCGCGGCTATTGTTTGTGCAGCTGCATGGTCTTGGCATACGCGGCATGACAGAAGTCAGCGATGGCTTGCTGCTTTTGGCCGGGCCGACGGGCGATCTGGCTGGACCTTATGCCGTGTATCACTGGGACGGTCAGGATATGGTTCCCGGCGACAAGCGCCATGGCTCTCCCCTCGGGCATAGCCGTCTTCTCGGGCAGTTGCGCCATACCGGCGGCAGTAAACCGGAGGCCATTGCCTTGCTTCGGGAAACCGCTGATGCCTATCAGTTGCTGCTTGCCGTGGATAGTGCGCCGGATGCCAGTCACGCCGTCCGCCAGATGACGCTGCATAAGCGTTAACAGTGTCGAAACAGTGATGGCGAATAGCCACCATTATCTGGAGGCGCGCCGGCTGGCCGTCAGCATCGACGGCCACCATGTGCTTTCAGACATCAACTTTCGTCTGTATCCCGGCGAAATGTGCGCTCTCATCGGCCCTTCCGGGGCAGGCAAAAGCACACTGATCAAATCCTTGCTGGGCATGATCAGCTGTGACGGTCATATTCGCCTGCCCGATCCCGGCCAGCCCACTGCCTACGTTCCTCAGGATGATCATCTGCACCTCGGCCTGAGCGTTGAGCAGGAACTGGATTTTGCCTGTCAGCTGCGTCTGCCACAACTCAGCCGTCCCCGACGGCAGGCGCATGTAAAAAAAATCGCCTGCGATGTTGGCCTTGGCGAACGTCTGTCGCTGCCCATTCGTCGCCTTTCCGGTGGTCAACGCAAGCGCGTCTCTATTGCCCTGGAGCTGCTGACGCAGCCAGCTTTGCTGATTCTTGACGAGCCGACCTCCGGCCTGGATCCGGGCATGGATACACAAATGATGCAATTATTCGCCCGCATTGCTGCCAGTGAGCGCATATTGCTGGTTGCCACCCATAATATGCAGAACCTTGAGTGCTGTCAGTTGCTGTTACTGATGATGCAGGGGCGCATGGTTTGGTTCGGCTCACCCGCTGAGGCACTCACATGGTTTGACGTGGATACGTTCGAGCAGATCTTTATCCGCTTGCAACAACACAGCGCCAGCGAACATGCCCTGCGCTACCGGCAAAGCGAACAGGCAAGAGCGGTGGCCCGCCGCCTGCCGCCGGGCATTCTGCGTCAACGCCAACAGTCATCAGCAGGTACGATCTCAAGCAAACCAATATCCCGCTCTGAAGCAAAAGCAACGAGCGCTGCTGAAATCTTGCGCCGCCTGCGTGATCAACACCGCTCATCATGAATCATCAGTTACGCATTCTCAGCTTACGCTATCTGGCCTGTTTGCAGGCCGAACCGCTGACGCTGCTGTTATTATTGGCTCAGGCCCCGCTGATTGGCTGGCTATGCACCCTGGTCTGGGGGGATTCCATACAGCAGGATACCCCCTCGCTATATTTCGTTATGGTGCTTTCCAGCGTTTGGTTTGGCTGCATCAATGCCTGCCGTGAAATCGTCAAGGAGCGGCCAATTATCGAGCGAGAGCGTTTGTTTGGGCTATCCATGCCGGCCTACGTCAACTCAAAATTCCTGGTGCTTGCTCTGCTCGGACTGTTGCAGACGCTGATGCTGCAAATGGCTATCGAATGGAAGCTGGCGCTACAGGGCAACTTTTTGCTACAAACGCTGGCCTTGTGGGAGGCTTCGCTTTGCGGCACAGCGCTTGGTCTGCTGGTTTCCGCTTTTATGCATTCCCAGGATCGGGCTGTTGCCATGGTTCCCCTGCTGATCATCCCGCAAATCCTGTTCTCGGAATTTGTGATTCCCCGCGAGCAATTCAGCGAACTGATGCGCATCGTCGAAAAAATTATGCCAACCTATTGGAGTTACGAGTTTTTCACGGAAACCGCAGCGCTGGAAATCGACTGGCCGTGGCTGCTTGGCTGCCTTGTGGCTTTGCTGCTGCTCACCATCTTCTGGCTCGGTATGACCATGATGGTGATGCAAAGCTTATGTACCCTACAGCGAACGCCAAACGATGAATAACTGACATTCATTACCCTACGCGATGGCAACAATCATGATTTCCCGCCACCTCGAGCCGTAGCCTGTTATTCATGTTGGTTTTTGATCTGTTGGTAAAGCGCTTGCTGTGCCTTTAGCGGCAGTTCGGCCAAGGCTGTTCCATTTTGTTCTGCCAGAGTTTCCATCCTGCGAATGCGACTTGCGAACTTGCGATTGGTATGCATTAAACAGGTTTCCGCATCCAACTCCAACTGGTCGGCGAGATTGACCAGAGCAAACAGCAGATCACCAAATTCATCATTCAGCCGTTCCTTACTGGCTTGAATATCCAACTCGTGGATGAATTCATTGAGTTCCTCGCGGATTTTTTCGATAACCTCATCTGTTTGTTGCCAGTCAAAGCCGATGCTCCGCGCCCGCTGATGTACCTTGCGGGCATAAGCCAGTGCCGGCAGCGGCGGGATGCCATCCATCACGCTGCTGCGTTCCGGCTTTTCTTTCGCCTTGATGGCATCCCATTGCTGCAATACGGCATCAGCCTGATGCAATTTGTGTTCACCGAAAACATGTGGATGGCGAGCCATCATTTTTGCCACCAGCGCATCAAACACCGCCTGTAGATCAAATGCCCCCTGCTCTTCCGCCATACGCGCATAAAAGGCAATATGCAGCAACAAATCTCCCAGCTCTTCCTTCAGCGGCTCCCAGTTGCCATCGCTTTCTGCCAGCTCTACTGCTTCAAGCACTTCATGTGCTTCTTCCAGTGTGCAGGGTGCAATACTGCCCGGTGTTTGCTGACGATCCCACGGACATTCTTCACGCAAAATCTGCATCAAGCGGTGTACCCTGTCGTAGGGATGAGCTAAATCCGTGATACGTTGCGGCACAGCTTTACAGTGAGAACATCAGGGATTCAAGCGCTTCAAGATCAATACGCACCTCTGAACAACCGGCTACCGGTGTAATCACCCCGCTTTTCTTTAGATGGCTGATGGCACGGGAAATCGTTTCCCGACTGGTGGAGAGTTGATCGGAAATCAATTGATGCGTCGGCAGCCGAAGCTGCACATGTGTGTCACCGGGATCGCGACCAACGCAGGCGCACATATCGTGGATATAATGATAAAGGCGATGCGGCACATCCATCGTGCTGATGCGTTCCAGCAAGAGATTGGTGCGACGCAGGCGCTTGGAAAGTTCCGTTAATAGTTTTAGCGAAATTTTTGGCTTTTGCAGTATCAGTTGCTCGAATTGTTGACGACGGATCTGGGCCAGTGTGCTTTTACCAAGCGTGGTGACAGTCGCCGAGCGAGGGCGGCGATCAAGCAGCGATAATTCGCCGAAAAACGAACCTTCCGACATCAGCGAAAGCACCACCTCACGCCCGTCTTCCGCATAATAGGAAATTTTTACCTGACCGGAAAGAATCACAAACAATGAACTGGAATTATCGCCTTCCTGGACAATCACGCTTTTGGCTGCGTAGTGATGAGAAGAAGCCAGGGCAACAACAGCATCAAGTTCTTCCCTGTCAAGATCAGAAAACAGCGGGATTTTTTTCAGTATATTATGCATGCTCATCGAAGTAATTCCGTTATGCTTCAGAGGTGTTTTGCCAGGCTTCGGCATGATGAAGGGTCACAGGCCAGGTGGCAACACGAATATGTTCGAGATGGGGCAAAAGCTGTCGCAAGCCTTGTTCGGCGCGTTCGGTCGTGTCGATGATCTCCACCAGCAGTGGCAATTGATGTGCAAGCGAAATAAAGGCTGCTGAATGCACGCCGTGTTTGCCCATGCCCTCAATGCCACGTACCACGCTGACACCATGCAAACCCGCCTGCCGACACAAATCAACAATCGCCGTCAGCGCCGGCTGACCGTCGACTTTATCCGACTCTGAAAGATAGATACGAATACACAGTCCCCTGACTGTCGCTTCCAATGTGCACCTCCCCCCGGTTTGTGCCAACAGGGGTCGCCTGAAAGCGACCCCTGAAAGCAAATGAATGCATTACACGGAGTAATACATTTCCAGTTCATACGGATGAGTGCGCAGACGCAACTGATCGACGTCTTCCCGTTTCAGGGAGATATAGGCATCAATCATATCATCATCCATCACACCGCCAGTCTTGAGGAAGTCACGGTCTGCATCCAGTGCATCCAATGCTTCCGCCAATGAGCTGGCCACCGTCGGTACGTTGGCAGCCTCTTCTTCAGGCAGGTCGTACAGGTTTTTGGTGGCAGGCTCACCCGGATCAATCTTGTTGGCAATGCCATCAAGGCCAGCCATCAGCATGGCCGTAAAGGCCAGATAAGGGTTGGCAGTCGGATCAGGGAAGCGAACTTCAATACGACGTGCCGGATCAGAATTGACCACCGGGATGCGGATGGAAGCTGAACGGTTACGATTGGAGTAAGCCAGCATCACAGGAGCTTCAAAGCCTGGTACCAGACGCTTGTAGGAATTGGTTGAAGCATTGGTAAAGGCATTCAGCGCCTTGGCATGCTTGATAATGCCACCGATATACCACAGCGCTTCCTGCGACAGGTTGGCGTATTTGTCACCGGCAAACAGATTCTTGCCGTTTAGCCAGATAGACTGGTGGGTATGCATGCCTGTGCCGTTATCGTCATAGACAGGTTTGGGCATGAAAGTAGCTGTTTTGCCATGGGCATGAGCCACATTATGCACCACATACTTGTACCACTGGCAACGATCGGCAATATCGATCAGTTCGCCAAAGCGCATGGACAATTCACACTGGCCCGCTGTTGCCACTTCGTGGTGATGACATTCCATTTCAATGCCAAGATCCGTCATGACCAGTGACATATCGTTGCGAATCTCATGCAGTGAATCCACCGGCGGGACAGGGAAGTAACCACCCTTGACCTTGGGGCGATGGCCACGATTAATACCTTCAAATGTTTCGTTGGAATTCCATGCGGCTTCTTCAGAGGCAATTCTGTAGCCACATCCGCCCATCTCATTGTAATGGGTGACGCTGTCAAAGACGAAGAATTCCAGTTCCGGGCCGAAATAAGCCGTATCGGCCAGACCGGCGCTGCGAATATACTTCAGCGCACGTTGCGCCACCTGACGAGGACAACGGTTGTAGTCCTGACCCGTGATGGGGT
>WFOJ01000103.1 GCA_015488125.1 Mariprofundaceae bacterium | reverse complement strand
GCCCATGGCAGCAATCCCGGCGATGGCTATGTGCGTGTGGCGCTGGTTGACGGCGTGGAACAATCGGCAGAGCTTGGTGCACGGTTAAGTCAGTTATACAGCTGACGGAGGTCGCCATGACAACGCTTGATCCCCCTTATCTCTGGCTGGCACTGGCCATGCTGATCGGTGGCCTGGAGTTGATGCTGGGCACGTATTATCTGCTGGCGCTGGCGGGTGGCGCTGTGCTGACCGGTCTGATTGCCTTTCTTTTTCCCTTATCGTGGTGGACAGACTTTGCCATGTTCGCCATTCTCTCCATTGTCAGCCTGATGCTGATGCTTTACTGGCGACAAACAGTTGGGAATCAGCCACCGGCAGATGATGCTTCACGCATGAAGGGTCGTCAGGTCACGGTGATTCAGCGCGTAGCACCGCGAGGGCGCGTGCGCCATCGGGGCGTGGAATGGAACGCTGAATCCGATGAAATATTCGAGGAAGGCGATACCGCGATGATCCAGGATGTGCGTGGCAGCACCCTGTATATCAGCAGCAAAGGAGGCAAAGCGCATGAATAGTGCGGAAATATTCATTACCCTGTTTGTGATCATGGTGATGGTGTTTATTTACAAGGGCGTGATTGTGGTGCGCAATTCCGAACGCATGGTCATTGAACGACTGGGGCAATACAGTCGCACGCTAAGGCCCGGTGTGCGTTTCATTATTCCCTTTATTGAGCGTCCTCGCGAGTTCATCTGGAAAGCGGAAACAGGCGGCAGCACTTTATCCCGCATCCTGGGGGAACAAACCAAAAGCAACTACACGCAACTTGAAGCGGTCACACGCATTGATATTCGCGAAACGGTGCTGGATTTTCCTTCGCAGACGGTGATTACCCGGGATAATGTCAGTGTCGAAATCAACGCCCTGATGTATATTGAGATTACCAATCCGCATGATGCCGTCTATCGCATTGCCAATCTGCCCAATGCCGTGGAAAAACTGGCGCAAACCACACTGCGTAGCGTGGTGGGGGATATGGAACTGGATACCACGTTGTCTTCACGTGAGGAAATCAATAGCCGATTACAAATGACGCTGGATGATGCCGCAGACGAGTGGGGAGCCAAGGTCAAGCGCGTCGAGGTGCAGGAAATCAATGTGCCGGGTGAAGTACAGGCAGCCATGGAAAAGCAAATGCGTGCCGAGCGCGACAAACGGGCGGCCATTTTGGAAGCAGAAGGCGTGCGTCAATCCGATATTCTCCGCGCTGAAGGTGAAAAGCAGGCGGCGGTGCTGGTGGCCGAAGGCCGACGTACAGCGCGGATTCTTGAGGCAGATGGCGAGAAAGAGGCCCTGGAGCGTCTGAAAGCCGCGCTGGGGGAAGAAGGCTTCAGTCAATACCTGATTGCCATTCGTTACCTTGATACGCTCAAGAAAATTGGCCAGAGCAGTGAAGGCGACAAGACGGTTTTCCTGCCCATGGATGCTTCAGCCACGCTTGGCTCGATTGGCAGTATCAAAGAGCTGTTTAGCAAATAAACGTTGGCATGCGCACGGCGATTGTCATCAGCCTGTTCCTGCTTGTCGTGCTGCTGGGCATGTTGCTGTATCGCTCTGAGCCGGAACCGATTCCCGTGGGCGTACTGCATTCGCTCAGCGGTACCATGGCAGCCAGTGAAAAACCGGTGGTGGATGCCACGCTGCTGGCCATTGAACAAATCAACGCCGCAGGTGGCGTGCTGGGGCGTCAGCTTAAGCCGGTGGTGGCCGATGGCGCTTCCGATCCACAGCGATTTGCCGAACTTGCTGATCAGCTGATTGGACGCGATGGCGTGCGCGTGATTTTTGGCTGCTGGACCTCAGCCAGTCGCAAACGGGTCATGGAAGTCGTGGAACAGCACCGCCACCTACTGATCTATCCGGTGCAGTATGAGGGCCTGGAAGCTTCCGACCATGTGGTTTATATCGGTGCTACGCCGAACCAGCAGGTGATTCCAGCCATTACCTGGATTATGCGTCATCTGGGCAAACGACTGTATCTGGTTGGCTCGGATTATGTCTATCCGCGTGTGGCCAATTGGCTGATTCGCCGTCAGGTTGGTATATTGGGTGGTGAGATTGTTGGCGAATCCTATATCCGCCTTGGCAGCAATGATGTGCAATCGGTGATGGATGATATACAGCGTCTGCAACCGGATGTGGTGATCAACACCATCAATGGCAGTTCCCTGAAGGCATTTTTTTCCGCCTATCGCCAGCACTGGACGGCTAGCAGCCTGCCGGTGATGTCCTTCAGTCTGGGAGAAAGTGAAATTCAGTCCATGGAGCTGCAAGCTGCGATGAACGGCAATTATGTGAGCTGGAGCTATGTGCAATCGCTGGAAAATCAGGAAAACCAGCGATTGATCCACGCTTTTCAGCAGCGTTACGGCAAGGACAGGGTGATTAGTGACCCCATGGAGGCAGCCTGGCTGGGTGTGCATATGTGGGCAGATGCTGTGGCTTCTGCCCGTTCTTTTGATCCGGCAAGCGTACTGGCGGCGATTCGTCATCGCAGCATGCGGGCGCCTGAGGGCATTGTTTCCATTGATTATAAAACGCTGCATAGCTGGCGTATGGCGCGCCTTGCCAAAGCTCGCGCCGATGGTCAGCTGGAAGTGGTTTGGCAAAGCGATTCAGCGGTACAACCCGTGCCGTTTCCACTGTTCATCGAGCATGAACAGGCAGAGGCTTTTTTGCAATCCTTGTATGATCATTGGCATGGTCACTGGCAGGCGCCATGAAGCTGTTGCGTTCGCCTTATTTTCTGCATGTGTTTTTCCCTGTCGCAGCACTGGTGGTGGCCTTGCTTGTTACCAGTATGGCTTACACACTGTACCAATTTGATCGTCACGCACAACGCATGCGACTGACTGACCTGGAAAGTCTGCGTGAAGCAAAAATCACGGAAGTTGTGGATTACCTGAACACACATATCAGTCAGGTTGGGGCGTTGGGACGGTCACCGGTGATTGCCCAGGCCATGAAACAAATGAATGTATCATGGCATGATGCTGTCGCAAGCACCAACTTTCATGATCAGCGATTGGGTATGTTTGATGAGTATTTTCAACGCTTTGTACAACACTGGCACTATTACAACCTGTTTTTCATCAACCTTGATGGCGATATCATCTACTCGGTGAAACACGAGGCTGATTTCGCCACGAATCTGTTGCATGGCCCGTATCGTGATACGGCACTTGGCAAGGTGTTTCGACAATCTGTGTGGTTTTTACAGGCGACAAATTCGGGCTTTGAGCGTTATGCGCCATCCGCCGGACGACCAGCTGCTTTCATTGCCGTACCGGTGATCGCTCGGGAAAAACTGCTCGGTGTATTGGCAGTTCAGCTTAATGCTGACGATATTTATCGCTTGATGCGTGATTTAACGGGGATGGGTGACACGGGCGAAACCGTTGCCGGACGATTGTATCATGGTCACATCCAGATCACGATTCCCCTGCGTCATAACGAAAATGCCGCTTTTAATGTTGAACTGCCACTGAGTAGCAGTATTGCGCAACCCATTATTCTTGGCACGCAAGGCAAAACAGGCCATGCCATCACACGGGACTGGCGCAATAAGGAAGTGCTGGCAACCTGGGAATATTTGCCGCATTTGCAATGGGGGGTGGTCAATAAAATTGATACCAGTGAGGCCATGGTTGGTGTGCAGCAAGTATATACAAGCAGTGTATTGGTTGTTCTGCTGGCCCTGTTATGCGCTTTTTGGCTGGCGTTTTTAATTGCCCGGCGCGTGGTTGTGCCGGTGACGAAATTATCCCGGGCCGTTCGTCGTTTTACATTGGGCGATCATCAGATACGAGTAAGCGGTCCCTTTCCGGCCAATGAACTGGGGGTGTTGATGCGGGATAGCAACACCATGATGCACAAGGTGATGGAACATGATATCGCCATGCGTCGAATGGTTCATCAGTTGGAGCATCAAAATACACTGCTGGACCGGAAGGTGATCGAAAAAAGCGAACGCCTGCAGGCAGTGATTCATCATGCTACGGATGGCATCATGACACTGGATGTCCATGGGAATATTGAACTGGTTAACCCGGCGGCCTGCCGTATATTTGGTTACGATGAGTCAACCATGCTGCAAAAACGATTGGTGGACTTGTTTTCATCCGAAAACCCTTGCCGCCAAATCGTTGATTTATTTCATTATGCTGGGGCAAGCATGGATCATACCCGACATACCTTTGAATTAAAGGGCAAACGCCGCGATGGAGAGGTTTTTGCCATGGAAGTTTCTGTCAGTGATTTGCAAGGCAATGAAACAAAAACAGGTAGTCCTTTGTTTTTATTGATATTGCGGGATATTTCCGAGGCCAAGCGTCAGCGTGAGAAAATGGAACACAGCCAGCGACTGGAATCCCTGGGCGTATTGGCTGGCGGCATTGCGCATGATTTCAACAATCTGTTGACAGCCATCATGGGCAATGCCGCTCTGGCTCAGGCACAGGTGGATAAGCAATCTCCCATTGGCAGCATGCTTTCCAACATTGAAAATGCCAGTGAAAAAGCGGCGCAATTATGCCGGCAAATGCTAGCCTATTCCGGCAAGGGACGCTTTGTGGTGCGTCATGTCAATCTCAATGAGATGGTGCAGGACATGATCAGTCTGCTGGAAGTTTCCATCCACAAATCCACGATTCTGAAATTGGAGTTGAGCAAGCAGGCATTGCCACCGGTATTGGCTGATGAGGCGCAGTTGCAGCAGGTGGTCATGAATTTGGTGATCAATGCTTCCGAAGCCATGGAAGAGCGCAGTGGTATGGTGCGCATTCGTACTGGTGTCAGCTTGCTGGATGCCAAGGCACTTGCCGATATGGGGGGGACGGATTGCCAACCAGGGCATTACGTCTGGCTGCAGGTGGCGGATAATGGCTGTGGTATGGATGAGGCCACACAGCAAAAACTGTTCGATCCGTTTTTTACCACCAAGTTCACGGGGCGAGGTCTTGGCATGAGCGCAACGCTGGGCATTGTGCGCGGCCATCATGGCCTTATTCAGGTGCGTAGTCAGCCCGGCAAGGGGACGACGTTTGATGTTTTTTTCCCCGTTGCGGAAAGTGCTGAAGTTGTGCTGCCAGCTGAAGCACATGAACAGGATGATGAGCACTGGCGTGGCGAGGGTACAATCCTGGTCATTGATGATGAAGAAACCATTCGCACGACAGCCAGCATGATGTTGCAACGCATGGGATTTTCGACCTTGCTGGCCAGTGATGGCGAGCGCGGCGTGCAGCTTTTTCGTGAGCATCAGCAGGAGATTCGCGCTGTTTTGCTGGATATGACCATGCCTGGCCTGAGCGGCAGGGAAACACTGAGCCAACTGCGTACCATCGCACCGGATGTGATCGTTATCCTCTCCAGCGGTTACAGTGAACAGGAAGCAGCCAGCCAGTTTGCTGGCCAGGGTTTGAACGGTTTTGTGCAAAAGCCTTATTCATTGCAAACCCTGCGCCAGAAAATGCAATCGTATCTGGGCAAACATGGATGACCTTATCCGTCTGAAGAGGGGTGTAGGAGCGGCCTTCAGGCCGCGAACCGAACCTTGTCCCGACCTCCGTTTTTATTTCCGGCTGTGGTGGTTCGGGGCCAGAGACCCCTCCTACAGGAGGAGCCACGCACATTGTAGGAGCGGCCTTCAGGCCGCGAACCGAACCTTGTCCCGACCTCCGTTTTTATTTCCGGCCGTGGTGGTTCGGGGCCAGAGGCCCCTCCTACAGGAGGAGCTACGCGCATTGTAGGAGCGGCCTTCAGGCCGCGAACCGAACCCTGTCCCGACCTCCGTTTTTATTTCCGGCTGTGGTGGTTCGGGGCCAGAGACCCCTCCTACAGGAGGAGCCACGCACATTGTAGGAGCGGCCTTCAGGCCGCGAACCGAACCTTGTCCCGACCTCCGTTTTT
>WFOJ01000102.1 GCA_015488125.1 Mariprofundaceae bacterium | reverse complement strand
TCATCCTGGGCTTGTGCATGATGGTGCTGGATGCGCTGGATCATGGGATCTATGTGGGCGTGCCTGCTATTCTTGTCTCGTTCCTGCTTGGCTTTTCACCCTGGTTTCAGCATCCGGTGGGGGCTATTGGCGCTTACGGCCTGATGGTTGCACTGTTTTACCTGCTCTGTTACCGCCATTTTCGTGATGCCAGAAAAAAGCAGTGGGATCCCAATGCAACACCTGATGATGAGGATATGTGATGACACCATCTGTGCAACAAACCACGTGTAAGAGACCGTTTCAGCTTCTGCGAATCCTGATTATCCTTGCCATACTGCTACCGGGCCAGGTTCAAGCCGGTGACTGGATGCAGCAGGCCGAAGGAATACTGGGGCAGTTTCAGCAAGTTCAGGGAATCACAAGCGGCCATGCCGCGCGCGGGTTGTCTGACAGCGACATTATTGCCGGACTTAAGCAAGCACTGCAAAAAGGTACGGCCACGGTTGTCCGACGCTTGTCCTTACGCGATGCCTTTGCTGCTGACCGGCATATCCATATTCCGCTGCCCAGACAATTGGAACAGGCGCGTTCAGCGTTGGCCACCATTGGCATGAGTCGTTCGCTGGACGAACTGGAAACACGCATCAACCGCGCTGCCGAGCAGGCCACGCCCAAAGCCAAAAAGCTGTTGATGAATAGCATTCGCCACATGTCACTGCGTGACGCGCGCCGTATTCTTCATGGTCCCGATGATGCGGCTACGCAATATTTCAGACGCACCATGACACCGAATTTACGAAAAGCCATCGCACCGCTGATGCAACGTATGCTGAATCAAACAGGGGCAGTGCAAAGTTATGACCGGCTAACAGCAGGCTACCGCCATATGCCATTCATGCCGGATCTCAAGGCTGATCTGAACAAGCACGCCGTGGATGGCACGCTAAAAGGTATTTTTTATTATCTGGCCAAAGAGGAGGCAGCGATTCGCAAAGATCCGGCGAAACAAACCACTGCCTTGCTGCGCCGGGTTTTTGCCCGCTAATGACTTTGCCTGCTGCTGTATCATTACGCAGCCTGTGGTTGCCACTGATGCTGCTTTATGCCTTCCCGGTGCAGGCAGGCGAACACTGGCTGCCAAAACAGGCTGTGGTGGTCAGCGCCCAGCCTGCCGCCACACAGGCAGGCGTGGCTGTTTTGCAAGCTGGTGGTAATGCCTTTGATGCCGCAGCAGCGGTCGCACTGACGCTGGGTGTGGCCGAACCCGGTTCATCCGGTATCGGCGGTGGCGGTTTTTTCCTGTTTTGCCTGCATGGCACAGCGCATTGCCAGATGCTGGATGCCCGCGAAACATCGCCCGCGCTGGCGGCTCATGGTGAGCTGTATCGCAGGCAATCCAGCATTGATGGTGCACAAAGTGCGGCTGTGCCGGGATTGCTTGCCGGTATCGACTATTTGCTGGATCGGTATGGCAGTCTGCCACGTCAGCGCGTCACGCAGGCGGCCATTGCCCTGGCACGCCAGGGGTATCGCGCAGGCCCGCGTTTGCAACGCCTGCTGAAATGGCGGCAACAGGCCTTTAATCCGGCGGCAAGGCGTATTTTTCTGCCTGAAGACGGCATCATTCGTCAGCCTGCACTGGCTGCCACCCTGGAGCGTTACAGCCGATACGGGGTGAAAGATTTTTATCAGGGCGAAACAGCAAGGCGGCTGGTGGCTGACATGCAACGTGACGGCGGCCTGATTCGCGCCGCTGATCTGGCCGCTTATCGCGCCATTCCCCGCCAACCGGTGAATATTCAGTGGCAGGCTTATCATATCGTGAGCGCCAGCCTGCCCTCTTCCGGGGGCATGGTGCTGGCTGAAGTGCTGGGCATGTTGCAACAGGATGCGCTGGCATCCATGCCTACGCTGACGCGCAAGCAATTATTGATCGAAGCCATGCGCCGTGCCTACCGTGACCGCAACCAATACCTGGGTGACCGGGATTTCGTCACCATCCCTGAGGATTATCTTGCCACTGCGCGCCTGAAAAAACTGCGTCAGAGCATCCGTCTGGAGAAAGCCACTGCCAGTAACACGCTGCACGGCCTTGCCGAACCGGCGGGTAATGGCCGCGATACCAGCCATTTTTCCATTATCGACCAACAGGGCAATATGGTGGTGGCAACGCTTTCCATCAACTACCCATTTGGCGCTGCTTATGTCTCGCCATCGACGGGGATTGTGCTGAATGATGAAATGGATGATTTTGCCACCCGCCCTGGCAAAGCCAACGCTTATGGGCTGGTGCAGGGTACAGCCAATGCAGTTGCACCTGGCAAGCGCATGCTTTCTTCCATGACACCGACCATTGTGTTTGGTCAGCATCAACTGTTCCTGCTCGGCACACCCGGTGGTTCACGCATCATCAGCATGGTGTTGCTCGCTGCCATGCACATGATGAACAAGGATGGTGAGCCGGCATCCTGGGTGCAAATGCCGCGCTACCATCATCAGTTTCTGCCTGATGTGGTGCAGTACGAGCAGGGCGCATTCACGGCAGATGAGCTTCGCATCCTGCGCCAACGTGGCTACAGGCTGAAGCAGGTGAACGACTACGGCAATATGCAGGCCATTGCCTGTGAACGCAACACACAGCAATGCACCGGCATCGCCGACCGACGCGGCGAAGGCGTGGCCATGTATGTGAGCGGGCATTAATCCGTGGCATGTCATCGCCAGGGCATTGAACTTTCCGCGCTGACGCTGGCTGTGAGGGTGGGTAGTCGTCAGGTCGCTGCTGTTTCTGATGTATCGCTGCATCTTGCACCCGGTCGGGTACTCGGCCTGGTGGGCGAGTCTGGTTGCGGCAAATCATTGACTGCACAGGCGGTTTTGCGGCTGGGAGAGCATCAGGGTGTGACCCGCATCAGCGGTGATATTACGCTGGACGGACAAAGCCTGTTTGCGCTGGAGGAGAAAGCGTTACGCCGCTTGCGTGGTGGTCAGGTAGCCATGATTTTTCAGGAGCCGATGACGGCGCTGAATCCGGTGTTCAGCATTGGCAGTCAGTTGACCGAAGTGATGCGCCTGCATCTTGATATGGATCAACAAACGGCGTTGAACAAGGCTGAAGCGCTGCTCGCCGAAGTCGGTATCCAGCAGCCTGCCAGGGTGCTTCGGCAATACCCCGATGCGCTTTCCGGTGGCATGCGGCAACGGGTGCTGATTGCCATGGCGATCTCCACCGGGGCGCGCTATATTATTGCGGATGAGCCGACGACAGCGCTGGATGTATCGGTGCAAAAACGCATTATTGAACTATTGCGCCGATTGCAGCAGCAGCGGCAGCTCGGTGTGTTGCTGGTCACGCATGATTTTGGTTTGGTCGCTGAAATGTGTGATGATGTGGCGGTCATGTATGCCGGGGAAATCATTGAAACAGGTAGCGTCGAAGCCTTGTTTGACCAGCCGCGCCATCCTTACACGCGGGCATTGATGCAGTGCAGGCCGGAAATTGCTGCTGCTGGTAGTGTATTACCGGTGATTGAAGGCAATGTGCCGTCACCGGGAACTTGGCCTGTGGGCTGTCGTTTTGCGCCGCGCTGCCCTCTGGCGGCTGAGTCATGTCAGCAAACCGTGCCGCTGAACGCCTGGCAGCAAGGCAGTCATCAGGCGCGTTGTGTGCGTGAGCCGGAAGCATGACAGTACTCAAGGCCTGCCATCTTAGCAAAACCTTCCGCAGCAGTGGACTGTGGCGCAAGCATGCGGGCAAGCGTGCGGTACGTGATGTTAGCCTGCAACTGCGCGCAGGACAAACGCTGGCCGTTGTCGGGGAATCCGGCAGCGGCAAATCCACCCTGGCGCGACTCATTATGCAGCTGGTGCCTGCGGATGATGGCGAGGTGTTTCTGCATGGTGAAGCGTTGCATACCTTGCGTGGCCGCGCCTTGCGGCAAAAACGGCGGCATATCCAGATGGTATTTCAGGATCCTTTTGCTTCGCTGAATCCGCGCATGCGCATCGGTGATACTGTTGCCGAAGGATTGCGCATTCATCAGCCGCAACTAAGCCGACAGCAGCGGCGAGAAAAAGTCGCCGAGGTCTTGCAACAATGTGGCATTGATGCGGCTATGATGAACCGTTATCCACACCAGTTTTCCGGTGGTCAGCGCCAACGCATTGGCATTGCTCGCGCGCTGGTGGTTGAACCGGATGTGCTGGTGCTGGATGAGCCGGT
>WFOJ01000101.1 GCA_015488125.1 Mariprofundaceae bacterium | reverse complement strand
GGGCTTGTTGTACATGCTGGCAACAGCGTACTTCAATCTTCGCTATTTTGATAAAGCGAAAGAGCATCTAACGCATTTTTTAGCATTGGCACCAGATCACGCACTTGGCAATCGCCAGATGGGATTGCTGCAATCTCAGGAAGGAAAAATGGCTGAGGCGGAGCAATCCTGGAGGCGTTGTCTGGCGGTCACTCCTGATGATATGGTGGCATACGCCAATCTTGTATTGATTAAAAAATATCGTGACCCTGAGGATCCCGATATCACCGCTATCAAGACCATTGAACAACAGTCTGCTAACGATCCGGTTGCTTCATCTGCTGCGTCATTTGCCTTGGGAAAAATCTATCATGATCTGGAACAGCCGGATATTGCTTTCTCCTACTGGAAACGTGGCAATCGTATTCGCCGTGAATCTACGCCCTACAACAATGAAATAGAATTACAGCACATGCAGGAGGTAATGACTGCTTACACACCTGAGGTGTTCGCGCAGGCTGGTGGCATGCCTGGCGTTCGTCCCATTTTTATTGTCGGCATGCCGCGCTCTGGCACAACACTGACCGAGCAAATTCTCGCTTCGCATCATGATGTTTGTGCCAGAGGTGAATGCGGGGCGATGGAAGGAGAAGCACTGGCACGCTGCCATTCCAAGCACAACCCGTTAACGCTTGAACGCATTATTCATTTCACACCGCAAGAGTGGCAACAAGTTGCGCACTGGTATCTCGAAGCAGTCGCTCCTGATGGTCATGAACCCCATACTACGGATAAAACACTGGAAAATATTCGCCTCGTTGGTGCGATCCATTGCGCTTTTCCTGATGCCATAATTATCCATGTACGTCGTCACCCACTGGATACATGCCTGTCAATTTTCAGAAACAACCTGGCAGGTAAATTGCTCGCTTTCGGCTCTGACCTGAATGAATTAGCGCATTACTACGCCAAATATCAGGAAATCATGCAACATTGGCAAAACATCCTGCCTGAAGGTGTGATGCTGGAAGTCAATTATGAGGATATTGTACGGGATCAGGAAGGGCAGACCCGTCGCATGCTGGAGTTCTGTGGCCTGGAATGGGATGAAAATTGTTTGCGGTTTTATACCAATAAAAACAGTGTGGAAACTGCCAGCGTCGCCCAGGTACGCCGCCCGATGTATAAAGACTCGATCGCAGCCTGGCAGCGCTACGAAAAACATCTGCAACCGCTGATTGATGTACTGGGGACGGATAATCCATGGATTTCAGAGGGCAGAGGACGGCAGGTCTGACGATTGCCTTTTATTCTTGTTGACGGGCATTAGATTGCCCGGCCATGAAGGAAGCTACAGATTTGACACTTGGCCTGTATGGCTACGATGCCCGGCGACCAACGGTGGGATGCCGCCATAACAGCGGCGTGGCACTGGTGAATGAACAGGGCGCTGTGTGCTTTGCCGTTGAAGAAGAACGGCTGAACCGCATCAAGAATGCATCCACCTACCCCTTGCTTAGCCTGGCGATGGCACAGGCGCGCTGCGGACGGCCTTCGCAGGCAGCCATTGCAGGCTGGCCACGTCACCGTTATTTCCGCGAGGCACAAGGCAATTACCGCCGCTGGCAGAAGGCGTCTCGCGGCGCCACCTGGCGGCACTTTGCCAACTGCTATCTGGATTTTTCGATCCATACCCTTGGCGCTGCCGCCATGCGGCTTCCTTCCCTGCCTGCCAACTTGGGGCATCTCCATCGGCAGTGCATCCGCCACCATCATGCCCATGCTGCCACCGCTTATTATTGCGCACCCTGGAAAGATGCGCCGACGCTGGTGATCACCCTTGATGGCGCGGGCGATGGTGAATCCGGCAGCGTCTGGCTGGGCGCAAACGGCAAGCTGGAAAAGCTGGCTTCCGTACCGCATCCGGATTCAATCGGCGCGATTTATTCCCTGGTGACGGCTCAACTGGGCTTTCAGCCCAATCGGCATGAAGGCAAGGTACTGGGCCTGGCGGCGCATGGTCAGGATGTATCCCTGGGCGAGCAATTGCTGAAGCATGCGCATGTAGTGGCAGGCATTCCCCGTTTCGATGCTCCCCTGCTTAGGCTTTCCTACAACCGCTTTGCCGAAGCAACATGGCAGGAGATGTCCGCTTCACTGCATCGCGAGGATGTGGCGGCAGGCGTACAATATTTCACTGAAATCATGGTGTTGCGTATGGTGCGCTACTGGGTGGAAAAAACAGGTGTGCGCCACCTGGCCGTTGCTGGCGGGGTGTTCGCCAATGTGAAACTGAACCAGCGCATCATGGCCCTGGATGAGGTGGAGAACCTTTATATTTACCCGAACATGGGCGATGGCGGACTGGCCGCCGGTGCTGCCCTGGCGGTAGTGGCGGCGCGAAACGGCAGCCTGATGCCTCGTTTTCTCGATCATGTCTATCTTGGCCCGACGATCACCGCCAGCGAAGCGGAGGCGGCCTTGCGTGAAGCAGGGCTGAAAGCGCAACGTCCGGCGAATATGGCAGCAGACGTTGCCGCCCTGCTTGCCGATGGCAAGGTCGTGGCGCGTGCTGCCGGGTGCATGGAATACGGGCCAAGAGCGCTGGGCAATCGCACGCTGTTTGCTGCCTGCAATGACCCTTCCATCAATCAATGGCTGAATCAAAAACTGCAACGCACGGAGTTTATGCCTTTCGCGCCGATCATCATGGAAGAGCATGCCAAAGCCTATTTCCCCGACTGGCGACCCGAGCATATCGCAGCCCGCTTTATGACGATCACCTACGATGCCTCAGCGCTGGCGAAAAAGAACATTCCGGCGGCTATTCACGTCGATGGCACGGCGCGTCCGCAAGTGCTGCGCCAACAGGATAACCCGGAAGTGCACGCTATTTTGAGCGCCTATTATGCGCGAACCGGTGTGCCGGCATTGATCAACACCAGCTTTAATATGCACGAAGAGCCGATTGTCTGCACGGCTGCCGATGCCGTCCGCGCTTTTCAGCTGGGCCATCTTGATGCGTTAATTTGCGCCGATTACCTGTGCAG
>WFOJ01000100.1 GCA_015488125.1 Mariprofundaceae bacterium | reverse complement strand
CCTGCGTCACATAGGAGAAGCAGAAGATGATGAACAGCACCAAAGAGCAACGCGTATTGCTGATGATGATCACCGCTATTGTGGCCGGGGGTGTTTGCGGCTACTTCTGGGGTGATGCCATGCAATCCATTGCCTGGCTGGGCGAGTTGTTTCTTACCTCGCTGAAAATGCTGATTGTGCCACTGGTGGCGGCCAGCGTCATTACCGGCGTGGCCGGACTTGGCGATGTACGCCATCTGGGACGCATGGGGGGTATTTCCGTTGCCTATTATGCCTGCACCACGTTGATCGCCGTGTCGATCGGCCTGATCATGGCGAACCTGTGGCAGCCGGGTGTTGGCGCTTCACTGGGTGGTGCGCAGGCGCCGGCTGGCGCACATCACGAGACGGGTTTTTCCGAACTGGTTTTATCGCTGGTGCATCCCAATATCGTTGAAGCTGCTGCTTCCATGAAACTGTTGCCGCTGATTGTGTTTTGTATTGCTTTTGCCGCCGCGCTATCCACGCTTGGCGAACGTGGCGCGCCGGTGGTGCGCTTTTTTGAAGGCGTGAACGAAGCCATTATGACCATGGTGGAATGGATCATGGTGTTTGCGCCCATTGGCGTATTTGCGCTGATTGCTTCCAAATTAGGGCAGAACGGTGGTGGCGCAGTCTTTGCTGCGCAGTTGCACAGCCTGCTAACGTATGTGTTGACGGTGATTTCCGGCTTGCTGACACATGCTGCCATCCTGTGTACCGCGCTATGGCTGATTACCCGGCGCAGTGTTATGGATTATTTGCGCCATATGGGAACGGCGCTGATGACCGCTTTCTCCACCGCTTCTTCCAGCGCTACCCTGCCACTGACCATGGAAGGCGTGCAGCAGGCAGGCGTTAGTGATCGCGCCCGTCGCTTTGTGCTACCACTGGGGGCCACCGTCAATATGGATGGCACGGCACTGTATGAGGCTGTGGCTGTGCTGTTTATTGCGCAGGCCTACGGTATTGACCTGAGTTTTTCGCAGCAAATACTGGTGCTCCTGACGGCGACCATGGCTGCTATTGGTGCCGCTGGCATTCCCGAAGCAGGACTGGTGACCATGGTGATTGTGCTGGAGGCTGTTGGCCTGCCGCTGGAAGGTATTGGCCTGCTGCTGGCCGTGGACTGGTTTCTTGATCGTTGCCGCACCACCATCAATGTTTTCGGCGATTCTGCCGGTGCGGCCATCGTCGATCATTTGAATGGGCGTTGATCGTAACCTGCTTCGTCAAACGAATTTGCCAGAGAGGGGGGCTGCCAACTACCATGCGGCATTCAAGATGTCTGACCCAGGCGAGAAACTTCCGCCTGCCAGATCGTCAGTGTACCGCATAAAGCAGTGTTCAGGAGGAATGAATGAGATACAGCGTTATCTGTATGATGATTGCGGCCTTTGGCCTGATGTTGACAACGGCGGATATTGCCCAGGCCAAGCGTTTTGGTGGCGGTTCCAGCTTTGGCAAACATCGTACGGCACCCGCGGCGCAGCCGGACTTTCAACGCAAATCGCCACCGCTATCATCGCATCAGCAAAAAGGAAGCACCCGTTCCGGCATGATGGGCATGCTGGGCGGTCTGGCACTGGGCGGCTTGCTCGGTGCAATGTTCTTTGGCGGTGGCTTTGAAGGCATCAATGGCTTTGATCTGGTGATACTGGGACTGATTGTGGTAGCTGTTATCGTTTGGTTACGCCGTCGTGCAGCAGGTGACGGAACGCCCCAGAACTATGCTGGTGCTCGTCCTTCGGCATCGCCGACTGCACACCATGATTTTTCCACGGCATCAGCGCGGCCCGAGTTCGATGAAGCGCATTTTCTTGCTGCCGCAAAAACCATTTTTATGCGGATGCAAAAAGCCTGGGATGAACGTAACCTGACTGAAATCCGCAATTTTTGCACGCCTGAGGTAGCAGAGAAGATTTGTAGCGATTTGGAACAGGATGAACAACAGCACAAAACAGAAGTCGGCATGCTTGATGCAAGTATTGTTGATGCCTGGATGGAAGATGATCAGGATTGGGTCAGCGTTCATTTTACAGCCATGTTAAAGGAACAGACACGAAGCCTCGCCGGTCAGTTACTCGACGATAACACTTCGGAAATGCACGAAATCTGGACGTTTACCCATGATCCGAACAGCACGGATCCCACTTGGTATGTGGCAGGCGTGCGTCAGTTATGAGCAGGCAGAGCCACGAGATCGACTATGAACTGACTGGTCACGGGCAGATGGTGGAAGTGGAGCTTGACCCTGGCGAAACGGTGATTGCCGAAGCAGGTGCCATGACCTGGATGGAGCAGGGCATTGCGTTTGAAGCGCGCATGGGCGACGGCTCGGAAAGCGGCGTGCTGGGCAAGCTGTGGGGTGCTGGCAAACGCATGCTGGGCGGCGAGTCGGTGTTTCTGACGCATTTTACCAACCATGGCCAGGGCAAACGGCGCGTTGGTTTTTCCGGGGCGCATCCGGGGACGGTGTTGCCCGTGGATTTACAGCAGACTGGCGGCACGCTGTTATGCCAGAAAGATGCGTTTCTTTGTGCCGCTCGTGGTACAAAGCTGGGCATTGCCTTTAGCCGACGACTGGGCGCAGGCTTTTTTGGCGGCGAAGGCTTTGTGCTGGAGCGGTTGGAAGGCGATGGCATGGTCTTTATTCACGCTGGCGGCGCTCTGATCCGCAAAGATTTGCAGGGCGAAAGCTTGCGCGTGGATACCGGTTGCCTGGTCGCCATGACAGCAGGGATTGATTATGATATTGCCCTGGCAGGTGGCCTGAAGTCCATGCTCTTTGGTGGCGAGGGCATACTACTGGCTGAGCTTTCCGGCCATGGTTCGGTATGGGTGCAAAGTCTGCCATTTTCGCGCATGGCTGATCGCATTCTGGCCTGCGCACCATCTGCAGGTGGCAAGGCACAGGGCGAAGATTGAGCGAACGCGCAGAACGCCTTGATCGCTTGCTGTCACGCCTGGGCTACGGTTCGCGTCGTGATGCAGCCTGCTGGATTCGCCAGGGACTCGTCGAGGTAGCTGGTGACAAGGCGCGTTCTGCCAGTCAGAAAGTATTGGCCAGTGAGGTCTTGCTCGAAGGCAAGCCATTGGATCATCCGCACGGCCTGCATGTGATTTACCATAAACCTGTCGGTCAGGTGTGTTCGCGTAAGGAGGAAGGCGAGCTGGTGTATGCTGCTTTTCCCGAACGCTGGCTGCACCGCAAGCCGCCGTTTTCCCCCGTGGGAAGGCTTGACAAGGAAACATCAGGCTTGTTGCTGCTTACTGACGATGGTCAGCTAAACCATCGCCTGACCAGTCCGAAGCACCATATCAGCAAAACCTATGCTGTAACGCTGGCACGTCCCCTGCGGGCAGATGCAGCGGAAATACTGGCTGGCGGCAAGCTGCTGCTGGAAGGTGATGACAGACCCTGCCTGCCGGCACAGCTGTATTGTGAAGATGAACGCCATGTCTCCATTGTGCTGCATGAAGGCCGCTATCATCAGGTACGGCGCATGTTTGCCGCGCTGGGGAATCATGTCGAAGCCTTGACCCGCACCCATATTGGTTATCTTGCCCTCGCTGACACCGGACTGGCAGCAGGCGCATGGCAAAGCGTTTCCTCGGACGTCTTGTGGGCCATGGTGACGGAACGAAAAGGTTCTGAGTTTTGGACAGGGAGGATATATGACAACGATTGAACTGGACAGACTGCCATTGCAGGCGCGTCTGGAACTAACGGACTTTTACGAGTTTCTCCTGAACAAATATACGCACTCTCCGATAAAAACCACGGTTACTGATGCTGGTATACCGCCGTTGGGTCAAATGGCACTGCAACTGTTTGGAAAAACAGGAGAAGAACTCGAATTACCTGAGCGTACGCCGCATCTGCCGTTAAATTTCTGATGTTCTTGCTGGATACGAATGTTGTTTCGGAGGTTATGCGACCTCTGCCATCAGAACATGTGATTCATTGGCTGGACCAGCACACATCAGATGGTCTCTGGATTTCCAGCATTACAATAGCCGAGATTCATTATGGTCTGAATATCCTGCCTGATGGTCAAATTGCGGCTATTGCTCAAACACACGGGCTCGCGCTGGCAACAAGAAACACAACCGACTTTGAGCAGTGTGATATTGCTCTGATCAACCCATTTGAGTGATATGACGTTTTTTCACGAAGCAGATGACAACCTGGCAAGTCTGCCGTTGACGAAGTGGCGTATCGGTGTGGCCGGTGCCGGTGCTGTGGGTGGGCATTATGGCCTGATGTTGCAGCAGGCTGGCATGAAGGTGCGTTTTCTGGCCCGGGGCGCGCACTTGCAGGCAATGCAGGCAGCGGGTCTGCGGCATGTAGCGCCAGATGGTGTATTGCGTTGCATGCCAGTGCAGTGCAGCGACAACCCTGCTTTGTTGCGCGATTGTCATGTCATTCTGTTAGCTTGCAAAACGACGCAGTTACCGACCATGTTGGCATCACTGGCAACACACGCAGCTTCAGCCGCCCTGATCAGCATGCAAAACGGTGTGGATGCACCGGCGCAGATTGCCCGGGTCTTTCCGACCTCTGTGGTGATTGCCGCTTCAGCCTTTATTGGCGCAAGAGTAGAGCCAGCCGGGACGATTATTCATTCTGCTGCCGGACATATTCGCTTAGCTCCCTGGCAGGGCAATAGTGCAAAGGTCTTGCAGGTGCTGACGAAAGTCTGGCAACAGGCAGGTACGGGTGCCCGTATCCTACCGGATGCCCGCCGCATGCTATGGCATAAAATGCTGTGGAACTGCGGCTTTAATGCAATTACTGCCCTGACCCGCCGTTATGCACGGGAGATCGCCGCTGATGCAAGCTGCCGTGCCCATGTGGAAGCTGCCATGCAGGAAGCACTGGCGGTAGCGCAGGCCGAAGGTGTTACGCTGGAGCAGGCGGACATCGCTTCGCATATAGCGCTGACGTTGAAAGCCGGTGAAGTCAAAACCAGCATGTGGCAGGATGTGCTGCATGGCCGGGAGACAGAGATTGAGGCCATGAATGGGCGTATTGTGGCGCTGGCACAGCAATACGGTATTGCCGTGCCGGTTAACCGTATGCTGAGCGATTTGATCCGCGCCCTGACAGCATGACGACAGCGGTTCACTTTCAGTTGCTGGAAAAAAAGGATCGCATCGAAGGCATCGCCCGTCTGTTGTTGCGTCGCAATAAAGTAAAGCCGGGCGTGCTGGTTTTTTGCCCCGATCGTTTATTCATGACCCAGCTCAGTTATCGTCTATGGACGATTCATCCGGCATCCTTTCTGGCGCATGCTGTTGCCAGTGAGGATGCTGATCATAACAGCCGTCAACCCATTCTGCTGAGTGAACGGCTGGACATCCCTCACCAGGCGACGGTGCTGATGAACGGCACGCTGGAAGTGCCACCATCGCTGGATGGATTTGCGCATATTGTTGATTTTGTTGATGGCTGGGATGAGCGTCTCAAACAGGCGGCACGGGAACGTTTTCTCAGTTACCGGCACATGGGGTTTGATCCGCAATATCTGGGAT
>WFOJ01000099.1 GCA_015488125.1 Mariprofundaceae bacterium | reverse complement strand
GCCTGCCGAACCGCTGACGCTGGCCGCGCCTGCCAGCGATGAAGTCGTGCAACAAGCCTGGGTGACCAGTACCCAGGTCAACTTTTGCGCCCGCGCCTGGAAAGCCGTCGGTATCGAAGATGAGGATGCAGCGGCGCTGCAAGTGCTGGCGCCGTTTTTGCGTAATAATTTCCTGCATCGCAGCATCCGTGAGCAAGGCGGGGCCTATGGTGGCGGAGCAGTGTTTGATCCGTCCACGCGCACCTTCCGCATGTTCTCCTATCGTGACCCTCGCTTGCAGGAAACGCTGGACGATTTTCAGCGGGCCATTGACTGGATGTTGCAGGGTGGCCATGAAGAGCGCTTGCTGGAAGAGGCGATACTGGGCGTGATCGGGCGTATGGATGCGCCAGGCTCACCGGCAGGTGAGGCAGCTTCGACATTTCATCGTTCGCTGGCGGGTCATACGCCGGAACGTCGTCAGCGGCGGCGGCAACGGGTACTGGAGGTGACACTGAATGATTTACAGCGCGTCAGTGAACGCTGGCTAACAGCACAGGCCCATACGGCAGTGGTTACTGACCGGGCGACAGCGGAAACGCTGCCAGATATGAAAATCATCGCCCTGTGATGAGGAGCTGATATTGGCAGAACATGTCATGCGAAATTTTGATCGCGAACTGAGTCAGGTTCGCGATTATGTGTTGCTGATGGGCGGCATGGTGGAAAAAGCCATGCGCTGTTCGCTGGAAGCCTTGCAACATCACGATGATGAACTGGCGGAATCCATTATTCATGATGATGCCGCCATCAATGCCATGGAAGTACGCTGTGATGAACTGATTCGTGATATTCTGGTGCGCCGTCAACCGGTGATCCGCGACTTTCGCCTGATTATGGGAGCCAGCAAGGTGATTACCGATCTTGAACGCATGGGTGACCTGACCAAGAACATTGCCGAGTTGTTTCTCGATAATCTGCACGTCCTGCCGCGCCATTATGCCAATCTTGAGCTGATGTATGAGCGGGTAAAAAAGCAGGTGGGCGATGCCCTGGATGCTTTTTCTCGTCATGATGTGGATCTGGCCATGGCCGTGATCAAGCATGACCGGCAGGTGGATGAGCTGTACAAATCGCTGTATCGCGAAACCCTGACCTATATGATGGAAGACCCGCGTGATATTGGCAATTCGATCATGATTTCCGGCATCGCCAAAAACCTGGAACGCATTGCCGACCATGCGACCAATATCGCCGAAATGGTGATTTATATTATTCGCGCCCATGATATTCGTCATGTTGACCACAGCGCTGTGGAGCGTTTGCTGGCTAAAGACCAGTGATGAACGCCGATGAGGCGCCATTAAGCGTCACCGCGCTGACGGCGCGTATTCGCGAGCAGCTGGAACGCGGCTTTTCGCGTGTGCGGCTTAGCGGCGAGGTATCGCGCTTTAGCCGTGCTGCTTCCGGGCATTGCTATTTTACCATCAAGGATGCTCATGCAGCGATCGCTGCCGTCATCTGGCGCTCAACAGCCAGTCGCCTGCGCCTGCAGCCCAAGGAAGGCGAAGCATTTATTTTTCACGGCCATATCAGCGTTTATGAGGCACGCGGCAGTTATCAACTGGTGGTAACCGCTGTGGAAATGCTGGGAGCCGGTCAATTGGCCGCGCAACTGGAACGGCGTAAACAGCAGTTGGCGGCGCGCGGCTGGTTTGCCGCCGAACGCAAGCAACCGCTGCCTGCCCTGCCGCAACATATCGCCATTGTCACATCGGCACAGGCAGCTGCCTTGCAGGATGTCCGCAAGGTACTGCATTCACGTCCTGGCTGGTTGCGTTTAACGCTGATCAACACGCCCGTGCAGGGCATGCAGGCCGCGCCGCAGATTGCCAGGGCATTGCGGCAGGCACAACACACACAGGCGGATGTGATCTTGCTGGTACGCGGTGGCGGCAGTATCGAAGATTTGTGGTGCTTCAATGAAGAATGCGTGGTACAGGCAGTAGTCGAAAGTCGCATTCCGGTGATCAGCGGCATTGGTCATGAGATTGATACCACGCTGGTGGATTATGCTGCTGATGTGCGTGCCGCCACCCCTTCAAATGCGGCGGAACTGTGTTGCCCTTCGCGTCAGGCGCTGCGCCACCAATTACCGGATATGCGCCAGTGGCGGCAAGGGCTGTTGCAGCGTCTGAACCATGCCCGCCGACAATTGCAACAGCAAGGCGCGCTGATGGCGCAATTACGCCACCGGCAGCATGACCGCGCTCGTCATGATGTGGATCGTTTGTATCGGCAGTTGCAACATGGCGGCCATTACTGCCTCCAACAGCGGCGAGGCGCGCTGGTGGCGCTGCGGCAACGACTGTTGCAACAGGAACCACGCCTGAAACTGCAACGTCAGCGACAAGCTGTGCATGCCCTGGAGCGCCACTTGCAGGCTATGCAATATGGCCATCTACAACAGTCATCGCGGCAACTGATGCTTGCCCGCCAGGCATTGATCCGCCTGCGTTCGGATGTAACCAGTCGCCGCCGTCATGTGCTGCAACAACTGACGCAGCGTTGTGGCAGGGCCATACAGGTGCGATTGCATCAGGGCAGAACGTATTGGCAGGCGTTACATGCCAAGCTGCATGGCATGGATCCCCGCGCAGTACTGCATCGTGGTTACGCGCTGGTGCAAGATGATAAGGGGAAGCTTGTGACACGTCTGGGGCAATTGCAAAAAGGGCAGGCCTTATCGGTGCATTTTGCCGATGGCCTGGCGCATACCCGCGTTGTGAAAACCACGAAAATCCAGCGAACAACTGGCAAAAAAAACGCTCAGCAGTAAGCTGCGACACCATGAATAATACGCATACCCGATTCATTTTTATCACTGGCGGCGTGGTTTCCTCGCTGGGCAAGGGCATTGCCGCCGCCTCACTTGCCGCCTTGTTTGAGGCGCGGGGACTAAGCGTCGCCATGCAGAAACTGGATCCGTATATCAACGTCGATCCAGGCACCATGAGTCCTTATCAGCATGGCGAGGTATTCGTCACGGATGATGGCGCGGAAACCGATCTTGATCTGGGGCATTACGAGCGTTTCACCCATGCCCAAATGAGCCGTAAATCCAATCTTACTACCGGACGGATTTATCAGACGGTGATACGGCGGGAGCGGCGCGGCGATTACCTTGGCGCGACCGTACAGGTGATTCCGCATATTACCGACGCCATCAAGGCTGGTATTCTGGCGCTGGCTGATGATCAACCCGATTTTGCGCTGGTGGAGATTGGCGGTACGGTGGGCGATATTGAATCACTACCGTTTATGGAAGCCATTCGTCAGTTGCGCTTCAGTCTTGGCAGCAGTCATACGGCATTTGTGCATCTGACGCTGGTACCCTATATTGCCTCTGCTGGCGAACTGAAATCCAAGCCGACGCAGCACTCGGTGCAGAAGTTGCGCGAAATCGGCATTCAGCCGGATGTGCTGCTGTGCCGCTGCGAGCAACCGATACCAAAATCCCAAAAAGACAAAATCGCCATGTTTTGTCATGTTGATCGCCAGGCAGTGATTGAAGTACCTGATTGCGATACCATTTATGGCGTGCCGCTGTCACTGCGCGAAGGCGGCCTGGGCAGCGTCTTGTTGCAGAAGTTCGGTATGGACGATACGCAGCCTGACCTGCGCGAGTGGCAACACATCTGCCAGCGAATTCGCGAGCCGAAGACCTGTGTAAGCATTGCCATGGTCGGCAAATACGTAGAGCTTCAGGATGCCTATAAATCGGTGAATGAGGCATTGATCCATGGCGGTATTGCCAATGATGTCCGAGTGACGATTGATTACGTCGATGCTGAACAACTGGAGAAGGAGGCGGTGGAACAACGGCTGGCGGATGTGGATGCCATCCTTGTGCCTGGCGGCTTTGGTCAGCGTGGCACTGAGGGCAAGATCGCTGCTATTCGTTATGCCCGCGAACAGGGCGTGCCGTTTTTTGGTATTTGCCTGGGCATGCAACTGGCAGTTATTGAATTTGCACGCCATGTCGCCGGCCTGGAAGATGCCTGTAGCAGCGAATTTGAGGAACGGGCCAGGCATCCGGTGATTGCGCTGATGACGGAGTGGGAGCAGCAAGGCCGCCGTATTCAGCGCGATATGGCCAGCGATATGGGCGGCACCATGCGCCTGGGCGGCTATCCCTGTCGTATTCTGCCGCAGACGCTGGCGGCAGCGGCTTATCAGCAGGAAGAAGTGCGGGAGCGGCATCGGCATCGCTATGAATTCAACGATGATTATCGTCAGTTGCTGGTGGATGCCGGACTGGTGATTTCAGGCACGCTGCCGGATGATTCGCTGGTGGAAATCATCGAAGTTCGTCAGCATCCTTGGTTTTTGGCCTGCCAGTTTCATCCTGAATTTCTGTCGCGTCCTTACAAGCCACATCCCTTGTTTGTGGATTTCGTGGCAGCGGCCAAAGCGCGGCATACAGACTGAGCCTGGATAAGTCCTGTGGGTCGCATGGGACCTACAGGACTTATCAGCCCTTGATCACAGTGATGATTGCAGTTGTTCGACGACGGCGGGATCCTCCAGGGTTGAGGTGTCTTGCTGAATATCGCGGCCGGCGGCAATATCGCGCAACAGGCGACGCATGATTTTGCCCGATCGCGTCTTGGGCAGGCTGTTGGCAAAACGAATGTCGTCCGGTTTGGCAATCGCGCCAATTTCCCTGGCCACGTGTTGGCGTAACAATTGCGGCAGATCATCCGTTTTTTCTTCTTTAAGGACGACAAACGCACAAATGGCTTCTCCCTTGATGTCGTCCGGACGACCAACAACGGCAGCTTCAGCCACGGCCTCATGAGAGACCAATGCCGATTCGATTTCCATGGTGCCAAGGCGGTGACCGGAAACATTCAGCACGTCATCGACGCGACCCATGATCCAGAAATAACCGTCTTCATCCTTGCGCGCCCCGTCGCCCGCGAAGTAATAGCGGCCATCAAATTTTTTCCAATAGGTTTCAACATAACGTGCATCATCCCCCCAGATGCCGCGCAACATGGAGGGCCAGGGGCGGGTCATGACCAATAATCCGCCACCGGCGCTGACTGGCTGACCA
Source organism: Mariprofundaceae bacterium (assembly GCA_015488125.1). Taxonomy (GTDB): domain Bacteria; phylum Pseudomonadota; class Zetaproteobacteria; order Mariprofundales; family Mariprofundaceae; genus AB-137-C09. The sequence goes on along the minus strand of WFOJ01000099.1, from coordinate 202 downwards.
TCGCGATCCACCACCTCAGCCGCAATACCGGGCAGCGGCAGGGTGGCTGACCCGGGTTTGGTGGGCGTGGCAAAAGGCATCGGGGCGATCATGTGACCACCGGTTTCCGTTTGCCACCAGGTATCGACAATCGGACAACGTTCGCCACCAATCACCTTGTAATACCACATCCATGCCTCCGGATTGATCGGCTCGCCGACCG
>WFOJ01000098.1 GCA_015488125.1 Mariprofundaceae bacterium | reverse complement strand
TTGGCAATCGTCACGAGAAATAGCGGGATTGAGTCAAATATGTGACCTGTTTGCGGCGAATAGCAGCGCTATTTAACAAAAACAGGGCGAATATTTGGCCAATACCCGCTTTTTCGTAGTAGATTGATCAAAAGTCCGACAGACTCCTAGGAGTCTGTCGGGCTTTGGCAATCGTCACGAGAAATAGCGGGATTGAGTCAAATATGTGACCTGTTGGCGGTGAATAGCAGCGCTATTTAACAACGGTAGGACGAAAATATGGCCAATATCCGCTTTTTCGTAGTAGATTGATCAAAGTTCGACAGACTCCCAGTGAAGTAAGCCGACATGAAATAAGAAAGAAAAATGAAAAATATTACCGCCTTTATTTCATCAACAAGGTTCCTCTGAATGGTGGAAATGGATTACAATATCACTTTTCTGAAATGCTATGACACCTCGATAATATTGCACAGCCAGACTGTGTCTGAATATGGAAGAAAGATATTCCGCCAAAACCTCGTGCTGTTGGCAGGAGAAACTGAGAAATTGCCAAGCAGGAAACCATTCGGTAGCCTCCCGCCTGGCTTGCGACGAGGATCGGCTGTTGATAATGAATAAAGGATATTATTATGACGATTGACTGGAAAGATGAGTATTGCACAGGTGACCCTGATATTGATCAACAGCATCGCGTGCTGTTTCAGTATCTGGCCGATCTTGAAGCTCATATGCAGGCTGGAGATATCAACGAGCGTTACGTCAAAAACCTGTTGGCCAATCTGGGTATTTTCACCCGCAGCCACTTTTGCTACGAGGAAATCTGCATGCGTACTCACAAATGCGCGGCAGCATCCATCAACAAGGAGCAGCACACCAAACTGCTTAAAGCCTATACCACTTATGTCCAACGCTTTGAAACAGAAGGAATGAGCGAAGATTTGATTCAGAAATTGCACGATTTTCTGCATAGCTGGTTGGTAAATCACATTATCAAGATCGACACCAAACTGCGCGACTGCATGTAGTTTACGCGGCAACATCACTTGCTCATACGCTTGCATTACCCTACCCCACTCCGGCCATAGTATATACTGCCCTGACGATGGCAATGATATAACAGTAGGATCATTTTCCGTGTTACCCTCTCCTTTTCGTATGAAGCTGGAAAGTTCCCAACTTCTCACCGACCCGCGATGCGATGATTCAGTCCACCTGATCCGGCTGATCCCATTGGCTGGTGAAACTCGGCGTCCATTCATCCATGGCCAATGTGTGCGCCTTGGTATTCCGAGCCTTCGCAAGCCCGCACCGGCGTATTTTGCCATCGCCTCATCGCCAGACGATGAAAACGGTTATGATTTTGTCGTTAAACAATCCGGCGACATGGCACAATACCTTTGCCAACTGGAAAAGGGGGCGGAGATTGAGCTTGATGGCCCCATGGGCAAAGGCTTCGATCTTGAAGCCATGCGTCATCGCAATGTTTTACTCGTGGGTGTTGGCACGGGTATTGCGCCTTTGCGTAGTCTCTGGCGAAGCATTGTGCGTCAACGTGGCGATTTCGGCAAGGTCTCGATTCACGCTGGGTTTTTAACCAGCCTGCATCGACTGCTGGTTGATGAAACCAATGCCCTGACCAGTCATGACATCGAGGTTCACACAACGCTGCCGCAGGCTGAAGAGGGCTGGAGTGGCCCGATCGGCTATGTGCAGCATTCACTGGAAAAGCTTGCTCCCTCGCCTGTTAACACGGTCGCCTGCCTTGCCGGCATGACCCCCATGATCGAAGGCTGCAAGGATGTGTTGCATCGGCTGGGTTTTAATGATTCACAGATTTTACTGAACTTCTGACCATGGCCGAACTCCCTGCACTGGCGCTGGATATTGGCATGAAGCGCATTGGTGTAGCCGTTTGCGATAGTCTTGGCCTGGCATGCCGAGGCGTTCGCTGCCTGTACCGTAATGATCGCATCTGGCCGCAGCAGGTACAACAACTGGCCTGCAAATACGGCAGTCGCAGTCTGGTCATCGGACTGCCGCGCAATATGGACGGCAGCGAAGGCAAACAGGCTGATGATTGCCGTCAGGCAGCCAGGGAACTGGCAGCATATTGCCCTTTACCACAATATTTTCAAGATGAACGACTCTCTACGTGGACAGCCCGCGAACGTTTGTTTGCCCAGGGACTGAATGAAAAAAAAGTGCGTGAGCGTCTCGACCAGACGGCGGCCGCTGTCATTCTCGAAGATTTTATCGCCACGCTGCGACGGCATGGGCATTAAGTAGTGGCATGCGTATTCAAATCAAGGAACTCCGCCTGCATGATTTTCGCTGTCATCAACGTGGACAATGGCGGTTCCCGCCCGGATTGACTGTTATCCATGGCGACAATGGCTGTGGTAAAACCAGCCTGCTTGAAGCCATTGCCCTGATGGCTCATGGCCGATCCTTCCGGCAAGGCAAGGATCCATCGTTGACGCGCTGGCCATGCGAATGCTTCATGATCGAAGGGGTGTGGCAACGCTACGGCCCGCTACGCATTCAGTTGCAGGGACGACGCAATCAGCTCCAGGCTAGTATGCAGGGACAGCGGGTATCGTTACGCCGGGAATTAACCGAACTGTTACCTGTGGTGGTGGATGCCCCACAAGGGCGGCCGCTGGTCACCGGCGTGGCCGCCGACCGCCGACGCTGGCTGGATGCCCTGACCATGATGTGTGAAAGCGGCGTGCAACACCACCACCGGGCTTATTTACGGGCGTTGATGCAACGCTCTCGTCTGTTGCGGCAATCGTCACGCACTGATGAGCTTGATGCCTGGGAAGCGCAACTGGTGCGCCATGGTCAACACTGGCGAAGGGCACGCTCGGCCCTCTGTCAGGCGATCAACCAGGCGCTACGCGAGGAGGAAACACTCGTCGAGGGCACATTGCAATTGTCTGTGAACGAAACAGCACCGGCGGATGTTCATGCATGGCAGCAACAGTTGAGCGCCGGACGCCATGAGGATCGCCGCCTGGGACGTTGCCGTCTGGGACCTCATGCCGATCACCTGCTTATTCTTTGGCGTGGCCATGAAGTTCGACGTGCCGGTTCACGTGGCCAACAGCGTTTGGTCGCGCTGGCGCTCAGGCTTGCTGAATGCCAGGTACGTCAGCAGGCACGTGGAAGCTGGCCATTATTACTCCTTGATGATGCGTTGGAGGCACTGGATTCCCGACGCCAACTTCAGGTGCTACGGCGACTACAATCCTTCCCCGGCCAGCTCTTACTCAGTATCCCTGGTGAATTCAGCCTTGCCAAAGAAACGCACGTACATTGCATGACCGTGCATCACCGTGAATGATACGCGCTTGCATTCAATATGCGAAAAATTAGGCTGTGTTTGGCAGGCGGAAGAAGGAGAGCTTAAATGCGCGTAGCCATTATTGGTGGTGGCATCATCGGATGCCTGACAGCATTGTTTCTGAAGCAACGGGGAGCTGATCCGGTCATCCTCGAACGTGGTCGCACGGGTATGGAAGCTTCATGGGCTGGTGCCGGTATTCTTTGTCCGATTCAACCGTGGTTGTACCCGGATGCATTCACCCATTTGGTTCAAGCCAGCTTGAAAATGTATCCGGCGTTACAGGATTTTTTGTTGACCGAGACGGGTATTTCCATGCAATGGTATCGTTCAGGCATGTTGATCCCCTTTTTTGAAGAGGATCAGAGCGACCATGAACAGGCTGCATTCCGCTGGAGTCAGCGCTTTGCCTGGTCTGCCGAACGCCTGTCGCCAGTGGCATGCCGGCAGCATGAACCTTGTCTGACGGAACAGGGATTGCGTTCAGCCTGTTACTGGCCCGATGTTGCCCAATTGCGTAACCCTCGTTTGCTTAAGGCAGTTCGCGCTGTTCTGGAAACATATAAGGTTTCCATTCGGGAAGATTGCAATGTGGATGGCCTGTTGCGTCGAGGTGAACAGGTGTGTGGCGTCACCATGGGTCAACAGCGGCTGGAAGCTGATGCCGTGCTGCTTGCCTGTGGTAGCTGGAGTGGTCTGTTTGCCCGGCGAATCGGTTTTTCGTTGCCTGTGCGTCCGGTTAAGGGGCAGATTGTGCTGCTTAAGGGCAACCAAATGCATATTCACCACATTATCAAGCATGACCGGGTGTATCTGGTACCACGGCTTGATGGTCGTGTGCTGGTGGGAGCTAGTATGGAAGACAATGGTTTTCGGCGAGGCAATACCGTTAGTGGTGTGCATGCATTGCTTGATGCGCTGATGCGCATTGCCCCCGGCCTTGCTGATCTGGAAATCGAACAGCAATGGATGGGCTTTCGTCCGGGCAGCCCCGATGGCATGCCGTTTATTGGTCCAGTAGAGCAATATCCGGGTCTATGGGTGGCAACAGGTCATTACCGTAATGGCGTGGCTTTGGCACCGATAACGGCAGAGATTGTAACGCGCATGATGTTACAACAGGGGGATATGCCTGTGGATGTTACCCCCTTTGCTGTGGATCGCAACATCCGTGTCAATCACATAACGGGGTATCCAGTCAATGAACAGCATTAACATCACCTGCCCTGCTTGTGGCACAGGCTATCGCTTGCAGCAGCAAAGCACGCTGGTGCTTTGTCAGTGTAGTGCCTGCCAGCACGAATTTTATCTGGATGTGGATGGCCAGTTGTTGCCTGCCCAAACAGCACCGGCACCGGAAGCGGCAGCCGAGGAGGCCGTCAGCACGCCACAAGATGCATATTTTGACCTGAATCTATCGGAATTGTCTGATGCCGGCATCCTGGAGCCGGAAGCAGAAAGGGAAACAACAACGGATGAGGCAGCAACATCAGAGCCAGCGTCGGAACCGGAACCAGAAGATAGTGAAATATCGACTACCGTCGATGAAGCAACCATATCGCCTTCTGCTGAGCCTTCTCCTGTCGAAGATGACGAAAAAAACGCTCCTGTTACAGCACCTACTGCAGAAGAACAGGCCACGATTGCGCCGCCAAAGCGCCGCAAGCACCGTATTTGGCCATGGTTATTGGTGCTGTTACTGGCGCTAGCTGCTGCAGGTTTGTGGGTGCAGCGTGAAGCGTGGATCCATCACCCTGTGGTGCGTTCGGTGTTACTGAAAACTGGCCTAAGTCATTTGGCCAGCGAAAGTGACTGGTGGGTAGATGAGCAAAACATTACCATGCACTGGGAACGTGCCGGCGAAGGTCAACCACAGGTGCTGGTGTTTGAAGGTCAAGTTGAAAACCGTTTGCGCCTGCCACTGCCGTTACCTCGTTTTGAAGCTGTGTTTGCAGATGCACCTGAACAACCACATATCCTGCATTCTGTTGCCAGCCAACATCTTGACGAGGCGATCGCGGCAAACGGTCAACTTAAACCTGAGTGGTACGATCAGCGTCCCGTCGCTGCCGGTGAATCACGTCACTTTATTCTCGTATTGCATGGGCTGGATGCCAGACGCGCACTGCGTGTATCCCTACGCGCCATACCTGGTGACTAAAACGCCACTTGCACACTGCATCAAGGCGTTTATTCACCCGCTTTCCTTGTTGTTTGCCCCCATGGTACAAATTCGGGCCACATGAATATCACGGATCGTGAGGGATATCGTCATCGCCTGACCTTGATGTATGCGACCTTTGTGGCGGGTCTGTGCTCTATTGTTTATGAGCTGTTGATCGCCACCACGACCTCTTATTTCCTGGGTGACAGCGTGACCTGGTTTTCGCTGACCATTGGTCTGTATATGGCGGCCATGGGCGCTGGTTCCTGGCTTTCCAAATACATGCAGCAGCAATTGCTAGCGCGTTTTATCATCATCGAGCTGATGCTAGGGCTGGCCGGCGGTCTCAGCGTGCCAGTGCTGTATCTTGCCTATAGTCTGGATCAGGGGTTTATAGCTGTTTTTTCGTTGCTCACCTTACTTATTGGGGTGTTGATTGGCATGGAAATTCCGCTGCTGACACGCCTGATGGAGCCTTATCGTCAATTACGCATCAATATCGCCCATGTGCTGTCGCTGGACTATATGGGGGCCTTGATCGCCACACTGGCCTTTCCCTTTGTGCTGTTGCCACTGTTTGGCGTTTATCAGTCGTCGCTGTTATTCGGGTTGGTCAATATGAGTATTGCCGTGGTGGTGCTTTATGTGTTTCGCCTGCCTTTGCGCCTTGTGCTGCGACGATTGCGATGGCTGACCCTGCTGGTCAGTTTGTTATTGCTGGCCATGCTGCTGTTCTCCGCCCAAGCGCTGAAGTTCTGGGACAGCAGTCTGTATCAGGCGCGCATCATCTATAGTGAACAAAGCCTTTACCAGCATATTGTGATGACGCGTGATCGCGATGATATACGCCTGTTTATCAACGGTAATCTGCAATTTTCCTCTGTCGATGAATATCGCTATCACGAAGCGCTGGTGCATGTGCCGCTTGGCCTGCACCGGCAGCCGGTGCATCGGGTGTTATTGCTGGGCGCAGGCGACGGACTGGCGGTGCGGGAACTGTTGAAATACCCTGACATTGAACGCATTACGCTGGTCGATCTCGATCCGGCCATGACCCGGCTGGCGCGTCGGCATCCCTTGTTGCGTCAGCTTAATGCTCACAGTCTTGATGATCCACGGGTGCACATCATTCATCAGGATGCTTTCGTTTGGTTGCGACAGGCTCAGGAGCGCTTTGATCTGATCATCAGCGACCTTCCCGACCCGAACAATATTTCACTCACGCGCCTCTACAGCACGCAGTTTTACCATTTGGTGCGCCAGCATCTGATGAGGGATGGCATGTTTGTCACCCAGGCGACCAGTCCCTATTATGCTACCAGGGCGTTCTGGTGTATTGTGCGAACGCTAGAAGCTGCTGCCTTCCCGGTGAGTCTCCCCTATCATGTATATGTGCCTTCCTTCGGTGACTGGGGGTTTGTTCTGGCCAGCAACACACCATTGGCAGAACAGCCACGCTTACAGGTAAAAACGCGCTATCTACAGCCGGAAATGTTTCCCTCGCTGATACTGTTTGCCAAAGATATACAGCGGCAAAATGTGGCGATCAATGCCATGGACCACCCTGTTTTACTTGGTTATTATTTGTCTGGCTGGTCGCATTACGGTCGCTGACGAAAAGGCAAAGCCCTATTTTTTTCTTCTGGTATAAGCATTTTTACAGGGTATAGTTCGGTCGGTGTTTTCTAGGAGGCAG
>WFOJ01000097.1 GCA_015488125.1 Mariprofundaceae bacterium | reverse complement strand
CTCGCCCTGTTTGCGCCTGTGCCGCTTTGGGCGGGCGGCAGTGTGTCGGTGGTATCGCAGGCGCAGTGGGTGCAGGTGAAATACGTCTTTGATGGCGATACGTTTATGACCAGGCGGGGCCAGCGTATCCGTTTGTTGGGCATTAACACACCGGAAGTGGCCCATGGCGATGAGCCAGGTCAGCCCATGGGCGAGGCGGCAGCGCGCGCTCTGCGTTCGAAAATTGCCGGGCAACTGGTGCGATTGGCCTTCGACCGCCAGCGCAAGGATCGCTATGGCCGCACGCTGGCACAGGTCTGGTCAGGCGATGGTGACTGGATCAATGGCTGGCTTGTTGCTGAGGGTTACGCCCATGTTTATACTTTTTCACCCAACATCAGATGGACTGAGTCGTTACTGAAACTGGAGCATCAGGCTATTGCCGGTCATCGCGGCATCTGGCGGACAGACAGGTTTGCGGTGCTGGCTGCCGATGCCGTTTCGGCAAAACATGTTGGCCAGTTTCGCGTTGTTGACGGCGTGATGGGGAAAAAGCTGGACAAACATGGCTGGGTATTTCGCTTTGGCCGACTGAAGGTCAGTGTGCCGCGTCGCGATCGTGCGTTGTTTGATGCGCCACCGGCGATGGCGCATGTCGGCGACAGCGTGCGTGTACGTGGCCGGATCCGTACTTCACGTCAGGGTCGTCTCTATCTTGCCTTACACAGTCCCCAGGATATGGAGTGGAAGCCATGAAAATTATTCACTATGTCTTGCTGCTATCCGTGCTGTTGAGCGCCTGCGCCACCAACCCGGTGAGCAAGCAGAAAGAATTTGTCATGATGAGCGAGAAAGAGGAGTTGCAGCTTGGTCAGCAACTGGCGGCGGAATATGCCAGGCAATTGCCATTGTTGCCTGATGAGCATCCGCTGAGTCGCTATGTGGATGGTGTCGGCCAAAAGCTGGCACAGGTTTCCGACCGGCCACAGTTGTTTTATGATTTTCATGTGGTGGATGACAGCACCATCAATGCCTTTGCCTTGCCCGGCGGCCATATTTACATCCACAAAGGCTTGCTGACGCATCTGAATTCGGAGGCTGAACTGGCAGCCGTGCTGGGCCACGAAATCGGCCATGTGACAGCGCGCCATGCCGTGGCACGCTATACCCAGATACAGGGTTATCAGCTTGGTATGGTGCTGACTTCGATTTTTGTTCCCGTGCCGCAGGCGCTGGGTACCATGGCTGATCTGATGGCGCAGTCATTTATTATGGGGTATGGTCGCAAGCAGGAGTTGCAGGCGGATGAACTGGCGCTTAAATATGCGCCGGCAGCAGGTTATGATCCATACGCCGTGGTCAGCCTGCTGGCTACGCTCAAGCGTCTTGAAGATATTGATAAACTGGAGAGAATGGATAGTGGCGAAAAGGTGCCGGAATACCACGGTGCTTTTGCCTCCCATCCGGAAACGAAACGCCGCATCCGCGAGGCTGCGGCACGCATGCAATCGGTCAATGGTGGCATTGTCGGCAGGGAAGCGCTGCTGCACATGCTGGATGGCCTGCCGTATGGCGATAGTCCCAAAGACGGCGCCATGGTCGGTCAGCGCTTTATTCATCCTGAGCTGGGTATTCAGCTGGCGTTCCCCGATAACTGGGTGGCGAAAAACACACCGGAAGCGCTGACAGCCCGGGTACGCAAGGAAAAAGCATATTTTATGCTGACCATGAAAAAGCTGAGCAAGCACCAGAATGCCGAGGCTGTGCTGCGCTCCATGTTCAAAGCACGCTATATTCATGAATTGCGTACCGGCATGCTGGCTGGCAAACCCTATGCCCGCGCCTGGGTGCGAACCAGCGCGCCGCATGTCAGCAGGGCCTGGATTGATGTAAGCGTGCGTCTGGATGGTCCCAGGGCCATGATCATGAGTATGTGGTGCCCGCGTGATCAGCGCGATCAGTATGCTGGCCAGTTCCAGCAAATCTTTCAAAGCTTCCGCCGTTACGATAAAGCCCGTGATGGCGATGTGCCACG
>WFOJ01000096.1 GCA_015488125.1 Mariprofundaceae bacterium | reverse complement strand
TTAAACAAGGGTTTGGAACGATTGGAAAGCACGCTCAATGGCGAATCATTGCCCATGGAGCCAATGCCTTCCTGACCGGAAGTGGCCATCGGTGTCATCAGAAACTTGAGATCTTCCTTCGAATAGCCAAAGGCACGCTGACGATCCAGCAACGTACCATGGTCAGCCGTCATGGGCTCGACTTCATGGGGTAACTGGCCAAGATGCAGCTGCGTTTCGTTCAGAATGGTCTGATAATCACGCGCCCCGGCCAGTTCCTGCTTAAGCTCTTCATCGTCAATAATGCGTCCTTGCTCCAGATCAATCAAAAACATGCGACCAGGCTGCAAGCGCCATTTGCGCACAATATCCTCTTCAGGAATATCAAGCACACCCATTTCCGAGGCCATCACCACCAGACCGTCGCGGGTTTCCAGATAACGGGCCGGGCGCAAGCCGTTACGATCCAGCGTGGCACCAATCTGGCGACCATCGGTAAACGCCACCGCCGCCGGGCCATCCCATGGTTCCATCAACGCCGCATGGTATTCGTAAAAAGCACGCCGCTGAGCATCCATGAGCTGATTGCCGGCCCAGGCTTCGGGAATCATCAACATCGCCGCATGAGCCAACGAATAACCGCCGAGTGTTAACAGCTCCAGAGCGTTATCAAAACAGGCAGTGTCTGACTGACCTTCGTCAATAACAGGCCAGAGCTGCGCCAGATCATCGCCAAAAAGCTCGGATTTCATCGAATGACGCCGGGCGTTCATCCAGTTGATATTGCCACGCACGGTGTTGATTTCACCGTTATGGGCCATCATGCGAAAAGGGTGGGCCAGTTCCCAGGAAGGAAAGGTGTTGGTCGAGAAACGCTGATGCACCAAAGCCAGCGCCGAAACCATACGTTCATCACGCAAATCGCTGAAATATGCGCCCACCTGATGCGAGAGAAACATGCCCTTGTAAACAATTGTGCGGCTGGACATGGAGCAAACATAAAAGCCGGCGGCATCAGCAGCAGCAATGTCAGCAGCCTGATGACTGCTTAGCTTACGCACCACAAACAACTTGCGTTCAAAAGCATCCTGGTCACTGCAAGCGCCCCGACCGATGAATACCTGCCGTATCACTGGCTCGCAGCCCCGCACGCTGGCTGGCAAATCAGCGGCATCGGCATCCACAGGAACATCGCGCCAACCCAGCAGCGTCAGTCCGTGTGCGGCAATGTTTTCTTCCACGATACGCTCGCACTGCTGGCGGCGAACTGTATCCTGTGGCAAGAAGCACATGCCAACGGCATAGTTGCCAGCTTCAGGTAGGGAAATTCCCAAGGCAGCAGTTTCTTCCCGGAAAAAAGCGTCGGGAATCTGAATCAGGATGCCAGCGCCATCACCCTCACGCGGATCGGCGCCAGCCGCGCCACGATGCGTCAGTCGCAGCAGGATTTCCAGGCCGCGAGCAACAATATCGTGACTTTTTTTATTGCGAATATGGGCAATAAAGCCGACACCACAGGCATCATGCTCATAAGCCGGATCGTATAAGCCCTGCTTGCCCGGCGCGCTCACGAATTCCGATGACTGACGCATAAACAACTCCATAGCAGCACGGCAACGTACTCACCGCACCATAAACTTGACATGAGAGCTGCTCGCAAAATCCTGATCACCGCTGACTGCCTCGCATCAGAACCTTCTCGGCCTGATGCGAGCTGGCAGTTCATTCAGCAGACGTTTTGCAAACAGCTTGTAAAACTCACAAATGGCGAATGACAAGCCTTGCAGCAATCAGTTGGCTTATCCCCTCTCGCCTGAAAAAGGCCGCGCACCCTAACAGCAGAAACAAGCTTTGTCATGATGCTTGCCTGCAAAAAAACACGGCAAAGTGGACAATCAGAGAGCTGTCATGATCAGCTTGCGATGGGGGATGAGCCCAATATTTCATCAATCATCTGACACAGGCCAATGGCCGGATTCTGGTTGCCCAGACGCTGACGCAGGGTGGCAAATTGCAGGCGCTGCCGTTTTGCCGCATCGGGATTGGTGAGCAAGCTGTGCATCAAAGGCATAATGCGTTCCACCGTTGCCTGCTCCTGGATGCATTCAGGCATCACCGGGGTATCATCCATGATAATATTGGCCAGGCCGGCACAACGCAGGGCAACCAGTCGTCTGGCCAGAAACATCATGGTGGCACTGTTACGATATACCAGCACAGTAGGTGTATTCCATAAAGCCAACTCCAGCGTCGCTGTCCCCGAGACTGCCAGTGCAGCATCAACGCGCAGGGCATAATCCTGATGCAGACGATCCAGTACGACACAGCCTGCATCAAGCAAGGGAGAAAGCTGCATATCGCTGATGCCCGGGGCACGGCAGGCAATGCATTGCAGGCCGGGGATGGATTGTTGCAAAGCGCGGGCGACGTCAGCAAGCAGCTGTGCATGCCTGGTCAACTCACTATTGCGACTGCCAGGCAGCAAGGCGATCACTGGTCGTTGCGCATCCAGCTTCAGATGCTGGCACAGTGCCTGCCGCGACCAGCCCCGATCATGGCAGGCAAACGCACTGGGGTTACCGACATAACGTGCCTGAATACCACGGGCAGCAAACCATTTGGCCTCAAAAGGTAGAATACAGGCCAGGCGATCCTGTGCCTGTGCCAGACGTTTTACGCGCCAGCTACCCCAGGCCCAGAGTTTGGGGGCGATGTAATACAGCACGGGAATACCGAGGCGACGCAGGCGCTTGCCAAGGCGAAGATGAAAGCCGGGGAAATCAATTAACACGACCAGATCAGGGCGTTGCTGTTGTGCCCATTCGGTGATGGTGCGGGCAACACCCAAAACGCGGGGCAGCGCCCGCAAGACATCGCCAAGCCCCATGACATTCAGTGATTCCATGGGAACCACGGTATGGCAGCCTGCGCGCCGCATGGCTTCGCCGGCAACGGCAGAAATACGCATATCCGGATGTTGCTGGCGAAGCGCACGAATCAATGCCGCCCCATGCATATCGCCGGACGCTTCACCGCTACACACAAGAATATGCCGCGGCGGCGATTCAGTACTCACTATTATCAAAGCCAAACACGGTAATACGCAGATCACGGGCTTGTTCGGCAAGTCTTTGACGTTCAATCAACAAGGTGCAGCCTGCCTGCACAGCAATGGCCCGACATCCCGCCTGCTGCATATTCCACAACGTATCCGGGCCAATGGCGGGTACATCAAAACGAAGATCCTGTGCCGGTTTGGCCACCTTGATCACCACTGCCTTGCCATTGCCCAGCTCGCCACCCCGGCGAATGGCTTCATCGGTTCCTTCAATGGCTTCAACAGCGAGTACTGCGCCTTGTTGTACAACAACTGTCTGCCCAATATCCAGTGCCGCAATACCACGTCCTTGAGGAACACCGAAACGGATGTCCCGCAATATCTGCTTGTCCGGTTTCGGACCAAATAAATGGCCTTTGCTGGCCACCATACCGGGAACCACATCAACCTGGGGTAACAAACGAATGCCTGCTTCAGCGAGAAGCCGGGTGATCTCCAGCATAATACTGTCGTCACGACGATCTGGTAGGCGAAGCAGGGATTTAATGGCCACAAGATCGGGACGAAAATTACGGAACAGGTGCAGTTTGCGTACCTTGCCGGCCATAATGACTTCATCGACACCACGGGCTTTTAACGCCTTGATCATAGCGCCGATCTGCCCGACATGTAGCCAGCACACAGAGTCAGCGACCGCCTCAATCTCCTGCGATGTTTCCTCACGGGCAGCCACCACGTGTACCTGATAACCCTCGTTCTTTAGTTGATCCACCACCTCCAGTGGAAACATGCCATAACCGGCAATCAGACCAATGGCGCGTTGCCGGGGCTGCACAGATGCGTCAGTCAACCTTGATACCGAAAAAAGGAGCGACAACAAGTTGGCGCCGTTTTATTGTCAGCATGACTTAATTTCGTTGCTCACGCCGGTGTGGTGTGATGCCTCGTTTGGCCGATTGCACAAAATCCACCAAATGACGGGCGTGCGTATCCTCGTCCGTTAATGCATAAGCCTGTTCCAGTCGGCTCTGAAGCTCGCCTGTTCCCTGTAACAACAAACGATACACTTCTTTAAGATCACGCATATCCGAGGCGCTGAAGCCATGCCGTTTAAGTCCCACGGCATTTAGACCGACAAGGCCGGGACGATAGCCACCAGCGGTCAAGGTATAAGGTGGCACGTCCTGAACAATGCCACTCATACCACCGATCATCGCCAGCCTTCCCACCCGAAGGAACTGGTGGATGGCTGACATACCACCGATAATCGCATCATCATCAATGCTTACATGGCCAGCCAGCGTGGCACAGTTGGCCATGACAATGCGATTACCCAACAGGCAATCATGGGCGATATGCACATAGGCCATCAATAAATTATGATTGCCGATGCGGGTGAGCATGCCCCCTCCCTCAGTGCCAGGGTTAATGGTGACGTTTTCACGAATGGTATTGTCGTCGCCGATCACCACGACGGAATCCTCACCGTGATACTTCAGATCCTGTGGTTCATGGCCAATACTGCAAAACGGAAAAAAGCGGTTGCGACAACCGATGCGCGTATGCCCGCTGATCACAACATGGGAATATAAATGGCAGTCATCACCGATTTCAACGTGCTCATCGACCACGCAATAAGGCCCGATACGCACTTTATCACCAATCTTCGCCCCGCTTGCAACAATGGCAGTGGGGTGAATCTGGCAGCTCATGCGTTTTCCCTTGGCATCAGCGTTGCCATCAAGGTTCCAGAGCATACCAGTTGGTCATCTACCCGCGCTTCAGCCTTGAAACGCCACATGTGACCACGCCGCCGCAAACAGCTAAGATCAAAAATCAACTGATCGCCAGGACGTACCGGCTTGCGAAAACGCACGTTATCAATACCGGTAAAATACACCAGATATTCCTTGTCTTTCGGTGCCGAATGAAAGGCAAGAATGCCACCGGTCTGGGCCATGGCTTCGACGATCAACACCCCAGGCATCACCGGCGCATCGGGAAAATGCCCGGTGAAATGCGGCTCATTGACGGTGACGTTCTTGAGCGCCCGGATCGATGTTTCCGGTTCGTAATCAAGCACCCGGTCAACCAGCAAAAACGGGTAGCGATGCGGTAAATAACTGAGGATATCATCAATATTCAGAGACATAAACACCTTCAAATGTGAGTCTGCGTTAGAATGGAACGCGGGAACGCGCGATCAGCTTCCGTCGCATGTATGATGTTTGCCATACAAGGCATCAACCAACCACCAAGGTCAACTGCATGCAGTCAAAAAAAGAAAAAACAGCCGTTTTCTACGCCTTGTTTTTTCTGAACAGCTCCGGCAGACGGTTCAGCATGGCCATACTGCGTAGCCACATGCGATGAGGGATGGCAGGCGTACCACCATAGGTGCCGCCAGCATCGAGATTACTGATCACGCCGCTTTGAGCAGCCACCTTGCAGCCATCACCAATAGTCAAATGCCCTGCGACCCCGGCCTGACCGCCCAGTTGACAACCGCGCCCGATATGCGTGGAGCCGGAAATACCGACTTGACTGACCACCACACTACAGGCGCCGATTTCAACATTATGACCAAGCTGCACCAGATTATCAATTTTGACACCCTGATGCACCACTGTGTTGCCCAGCGCGCCACGGTCGATGCAGGTATTGGCGCCAATTTCCACATCATCATGAAGCTCGACAATCCCCGTTTGCGGGATTTTCACATGCGCTTTGCCATCCCAGGCATAACCAAAGCCATCAGAGCCAATGACGGCACCTGACTGAAGAATAACACGTTTGCCCAGCACACAGCCATCAGCGATCACCGCTCGAGGATGAATCAGACAGTTTTCACCAAGCTGGCAATGCCGACCAATCACCGCGCCAGCGCCAATCAGACAACCTGCTGCGATACGACAGCCCTCGCCGATCACTGCGCCAGCGGCAACATCCACATCATCAGCCAACTGTGCGTCAGGTGCAATCACCGCCGTGGGATGCCGTCGGCCACTGCTAACCGGTTGCGGATGAAAATGACGCTGCAACCGGGCAAAGGCGAGGTAAGGGTCCTGGCAAGCCCACAAAACAGTGTCTACCTGTCCGGCGTAACGGGCTTGCGTTGCCTCGTCCACCAGCACCACGGATGCCCGCGTTGTCAATAAATCCGGCAGATAGCGCTTATTGGCCAGAAAAGATGCCTCGCCTTCCGTCGCCGCAGCCAGCGTATTCACACCGTGAATAGCCGGTAGATCAACCGCTGGTGCTGTGCATTGTAGCAATTCGCCCAATTCAGCGAGCGAAAGCGCCGCCATAGTTATTTTTTCTTGTCCAGAAGATCGGTAATCTTGGGTGTAATATCAAACCTGGGATCAGCATAGAAAACAGAAGACTTTTGCAGTATGAAGTCATATTTCTCCTGTTTTCCGTAATCACGAACCACCTCATAAAAGCTGGTTAATACCTCGGCATCCAGATTGTTTTTCTTCGTCATCAATTCTTCCTGAGCGTCCTGCTGTTTGCGGGTGAATGCCTTGCGGAGTTCCTTCAGCTCATTTTGCTTTTTGCTCAGGCGTTCCGGCGACATGGCCATGGATTGCCCCATAATATCACTCTCGGCCTGGTCAATTTGTTTGCGGAGCGCATCCAATTCGGCCTTTTTCTGGTCCTTTAATTTTTGCAGGCGAGCAAAACCACGTTGGTAACGCTTGGTGTTTTCAATACCCGCTTTCAAATCCACAAAACCCAGCTTCAATTCCGTCGCCTTGGCTGCGGATGCAGTTACAACCGGGGCGGTCGCAGCACAAGTCGCTGCGCAAGCCAGCAGCAATATTTTTTTCAACATACAAACTCCATTCCAAAAACTGGCAGACCGTGATAATTGCGGTTGAAGCCTCGTATCCCACAACGGATCACAATGCGGCCAGTTCACGCATAGCATGCCGCTATACCGACGCCTGCCCGCAAATGCGCACGTCAACATGAAAATTTGAAACCCCTCAACACACAACGAAGTGCCACGAAGGCGTTATGCTAGGAAAGGATTCTCTCTTTTCAAGCCGGAGATCGCCAGGCAGCTTTTCCATCTGATATAGCCCTGGCCGTCAGTAGTCAGGCATTAGAGCGTCCAGGAGTCTGTCGGACTTTGGTCATCGTTACGAGAAATAGCGGGATTGAGCCAAATATTCGACCTGTTTACGGCGAATAGCAGCGCTATTTAACAAAGAAACAGGGTGAATATTTGGCCAATATCCGTTTTTTCGTAGTAAATTTGTCAAAGTCCGACAGACTCCTAGCATCAGTTATGCACTGATTATCTGGCGATATTGCGCACATAATCATAACAGGATTCCCAACGCATGCGCAAAGGTAACGGCGCTGCCAACATGGCCGTCATCCGGCACATCGCCCTGAACCTGATCAAGGCCGATAAATCATCAAAAATCGGCATCAAAACAAGCGACTTAACAATGGCTGGCAATGATTACCTGATGGTTCTACTGATGGGAGCAAGTTGATTTTTAATGCGATTGCCCTGGGCCTGCTTGACTCAATACGCCAATGCTTCATGATTCGGCGCATGAAGCGCACGTTTTTCCTTTTACTGCTGACGCTACCACTGCTGTGGTGGTGCAGGCTCGTGTGCAATGAACATACTGACTGATTATCAGACTGGATTTTCACGAGCCGCGTTTTTCGCGGCTTTTTTTTTGCCTTGAGGCGATTTCCGAATAAAGCTTGCAATAAACCTGAAAAGGCAGGTGCATGTGTTGTATTGATCTGGAAACCGCTTCAATACAACAGGAGAGGTGTGATGGCTGAACGCTTGTATATTTTTGATACAACCTTGCGTGATGGGGAACAATCGCCGGGTTGCTCCATGGACATGGAAGAAAAAATCCGTATGGCGCACGGTTTGGCGGCGCTGGGCGTGGATGTAATTGAGGCGGGCTTCCCTGTCGCCTCTCCCGGCGATTTTGCTGCCGTGCAGCGCATTGCCCGTGAAATAAGCGGGCCGCGCATTGCCGGTCTGGCGCGGGCGCGCAAGGGTGATATTGAAGCGGCGGCCAAAGCCGTTGCGCCGGCGGGCGAGCGTCAACGCATTCATACCTTTATCGCCACCAGCCCGATTCATATGCAGGCCAAATTGCGCATGGATGAAGATCAGGTGGTAGAGCAGGCGGTGGCGGCGGTGAAGCTGGCACGCAGCTTGTCGCCTGAAGTTGAGTTTTCGGCTGAGGATGCCGGACGCTCCGAGATGGATTTTTTGTGCCGCATCGTTGAGGCGACGATTGCTGCCGGCGCCCGCATCATCAATATTCCCGATACCGTGGGCTATATGACGCCGGATGAATTTGGCTGGCGCATTCGCACCCTGCGTGAACGGGTGCCCAATGCCGATCAGGCTGTCTTCTCGGTGCATTGTCATAACGATCTGGGGCTGGCGGTGGCCAATTCACTGGCTGCGGTGGAAAATGGCGCACGTCAGGTGGAGTGTACCATCAACGGTATGGGCGAACGTGCGGGCAATGCGGCGCTGGAAGAAATCGCCATGATTTTTCGCACACGAAGTGACCGTTATTGTATTGAAACCGGTATCAGGCACGAAAAAATTGTGCCAACCTCGAAGCTGGCCAGTCAGATCACCGGCATGCCGGTGCAGCCGAACAAGGCGATTGTCGGTGCCAATGCATTTGCCCACGAATCCGGGATTCATCAGGACGGCATCCTCAAGCATCAGCAGACTTATGAGATCATGACCCCTGAATCTGTCGGCTGGCAAACCAATCGCATGGTGCTGGGCAAGCACTCAGGGCGGGCGGCGCTGAAGGATCGTTATGCGCAATTGGGAGCGCCTGTTGATGGCGAGCAGCTGGACAAGGTGTTTGCCCGCTTCAAGACGCTGGCTGACAAGAAAAAAGAAGTGTTTGACGAAGATTTGCTGGCGATTCTCAATGATGATGCCGATGCCGTGAAAGAGCGTGTTCGCTTAATCAGCCTGCATGTTGCCTCAGGTACCCGTGATGTGCCGGTGGCGGCTGTTGAACTGGAAATCAATGGCGAGCGTCATAGCGCTACCAGCCACGGTGACGGGCCGGTGGATGCCGCCTTCAAGGCGATTAAATCACTGGTTGAGCCCAACGGGCGTTTGTTGCTCTATTCGGTCAACGCCATCACCTCTGGTACCGATGCGCAAGGCGAAGTCACTGTGCGGCTGGAAGATGGCGGTCGCACGGTCAACGGGCAGGGGGCGGACACCGATATTATCGTCGCTTCCGTGCAGGCGTTTATCGCCGCCCTGAACCGTCTGCCCAACACCCATGCACGCGAAGTGCACGCGCAATACTCCGGGGTGTAAGTCCATCGGACTCCTGGGGAGCGGCGAGAACAGTGCCAGCCAGGGCAGCTTCCGCCGCTTTTTGCATGCACGGCAACGCCTACATCAACACATACTCCACGCCCTGTTGACGAATGCGCTCGATGGCGATGTTTTGCCATTCGTCGCCGTGGAGCTGGCGCACCAGTTCGACCACCATATAATCAGCCTGCAGGCCGCTTTGCTGCTCCAGTCGCCCCAGTCCCTGCAGGCATGAGGGGCAGGAGGTGAGGATTTTTTTCTCCGCCGTATCCTGCATGGCTTCGGCATTGCGTTGCAATTCTTCTTCCTTACGCATGCGGATACGGCCAGCAATCGCCGGTGATGATACGGCCATGGTGCCTGCTTCACCGCAACACTGGGCGGAAGCAATGGCCTCAGCCCCCAGCAGGGTTGCCACAGCCTGAGCCGAGCCGTGGCGCTTCAGCGGTGTGTGGCAAGGCTCGTGGTAAACATAACGCCGACCAGCCGCTTCAAGCGCGATGCCTTGCTCTGCCAGATACTCATGGATGTCAATTAACGGGGCATCAGGGAAGACTTCCTGTAAGTGGTACTCCTCCAACTGGTCAAAGCAGGTGCCACAAGAAACAACAACGGCCTCAAAATCAAGATAGGACAAGGCATTTTTCAGGCGGTGCAGCATGACGCGGTTATCATACACCATGCGCTGACCCTGCTCCGTGTCGCCATTGGCCGAAGAAGGGTAGCCGCAGCAGACATAGGACGGTGGCAATACCACATGAATACCCAGCTCATAGAGCATAAACTCTGTGGCCAGTGCAATCTGCGAATAAAGACGCTCGGAACCACAGCCGGGGAAGTAGAAGACGGCCCGGCTGCTGCGGATTGCTGGCTGACGCAAAACGGGAATCATGTTTTTACTGCGGCTTTCGATGCCTAGCATGGTGCGTGCTGTTGCTGTGGGCGCCTGTTTCAGCGGGCGTTCAACAAAACTGATCACCTGCGCCGGGATGCCGTCCAGATTGCGGCGCTGCTGTGCATTCTGACGCAGCAGACCCAGTTGTTTTGCGATTCTGTGCAGCCAGCGGTGAGCCGTATAGCCGCCATCAATCAAAGCCTTGCGCATTACTTTGACTGCCGCATCCTGACGCAGGCTCAAAAAACCCAGCGATAAGCGGGTGCCCAGATTACTGCGCCGTTGGCCATGCGCCTTGAGCACAGCGCGCATGCGTTCGCTGACGCGGCCAAAATCAATATTGACCGGGCAGGGTTTTTCGCATTTGTGGCAGATGGTGCAATGATCGGCAATTTCTGCCATGCCCGAGAATTGCTCAAAGGAAATATTCTCGCCTGTTTGCGATTCGTAGAGGAAGGCCTCAATCATGGCGCCACTGGCCTGGATCTTGTTGCGCGGTGAATACAGCATATTGGCACGCGGAAAATGGGTGTTGCACACCGGTTTGCATTTGCCGCAGCGCAGGCAGGGGGAAATCACATCGGTTAGCTCGGTCATTTCCGCTGCTTCGAGAATCACCGCTTCATGCTCCAGCAGATTAAAGCTGGGCGTGTAGGTCAGTGCCAGGGAGGTATCCGGCATCAGCTTGCCAGGGTTAAAACGATGTTCCGGATCGGCTTGCCGCAGATAGGCTGCGACTTCCTGAAGCTCTTGTTCCCCCAGGTAGGGCAACTTGGTGATGCCAATGCCGTGTTCACCGGAAATAACACCGCCAAGTTCCACGGCCTTGCGCATGATCAGCTCCACCGTGTGGTGGGCCTGCTTCATCATGGCATAGTCGTTGGAGTTGACGGGGATATTGGTATGCACATTGCCATCGCCGGCATGCATATGCGTGGCCACCACAATACGGCTGGAGAGTACACGTTGATGAATGTCGCGCAGACGCTGGCAGAGGACTTCATGACCGCGAAAACGATCGAGCAATGGTTTCTCGATTTCCTCGCGGTAGGAAATGCGCAGGCCGCCGCGCTGAATCAGGCGCAACACGGTTTCGTCAGGGTCGTAATCCACATCCTGCAACAACATTTCCAATTGTGCGGCAGGCAGATCCAGCCCCCGACGAATACTCATCCAGCCCATGCGTACAGCGCTGAGCAGTAACTCGCATTCGTTCAGTTTTTCCGGCAGATAGCTATCATCCGCAATCCCCAGGGTTTCGCGAAGGTGTGCGTCATCCGATTGCAATTGCTGGCGCAAGGTTTCGATGAATGCTTCAACGGCCTCGATAATGGCAATTTTATTGTCAAGCGAGGCCTCGATATTCAATCGTTCAATAAAGTCGCTGTATTCGTGCAGGCGGGGCAGGGGAATAACCACGTCTTCGTTCAGCTTGAAGGCGCGTGTGTGGCGGGCAATGGCGGCCATGCGGCTGCGATCAGCCCAGAAAGCATGGCGATCCTGCTGCTGCACGGCAACAAAACCTTCGCCGTTGCCTTGTGATGTCAGACGTGTGACCAGCGCTGCGCCTTCCGCTACAGCATGTTCATCATCACCGGAAATATCAATCAACAGCACCATGCGGGGTTGTTCACGGCGCGTACTCCGGGAGACATAGTCAATCGCCTTGATGTATTTTTCATCAAAATGCTCAAAGCCTTCGATATGCGCCTCAGGTAGGGCATCCAGTTGTTCCTTGATGGCGACCAATGCTGCTGTTGCCGGTGCCAGATCGCGGCCGAAAAATTCACAACAGACTGTGCGCGTGAAGGCAAAGGCTTTGTGCAGCACAAACGTTGCTTCCACCACAAGGCCATCGCAGCCTTCCTTCTGAATGCCCGGCAGGCCACGCATGGCCTTGCGGGTGACATCCTTGCCCAGCCCCTGACGACGAAACTCACTGCCGGGAATGGTCAGAATTTCATCAGCAAGCACCGCAGAAGATTGTGAATCCGTGCGCCGAATGCGAAACTGCACCTCTTCTTCATCATGAATCTTGCCCATATTGTGATTGAGGCGGCGAACATCCAGCCAGTTGCCTTCAGCATCAATCATGCGCCAGGCCAGCAGATTATCCAGGCAGGTGCCCCAGATGACGGCATGCTTGCCACCGGCATTGGAAGCAACATTACCGCCAATGGTACAAGCCCACAGACTGGTCGGATCGGTAGCAAACACATGGGGTTGGGCAGCTTCCATCACCCGTCCTGTCACCGCCCCGGCGCCAGCCCGAATCGTGGGCACCATGTGAGCTGAATTGTCGTCTTCATCGTCGCGAATGTTTTGCATGCGCACGTCGTCGATAAAGTCCAGCTTTTCCATGTTGATGATCACAGCGCGATCAGTCAGTGGTACAGAGCCACCACATAGTCCCGTGCCGCCGCCGCGTGGAATCAATGCCAGATCCAACGCCTTGGCGGCGCGAATCAGGCCGGGAATTTCTTCTGCGCTATCCGGCGTCAGCACGCAAAATGGCAGGTGTGAACGCCAGTCCGTGGCGTCAGTAGCATGATGCGCCAGGGTATAGGCATCAAAATGCACGTTGTTACGGTGGGTATGACGGGAAAAGGCTTTCTCGGCCTGTTTGCGCCGTTGCGGCTCTCGCTCAAACCATTGCGCAAAGGCTTCCAGCGCCTGCTCCAGCTGACCCGCTACCTTGCGTGCCCGGGGATTATCTGTGGCCCCTTCAATAATGCGTTGCAAACGGCTGGCATGCCGTTGCTGCATGGCGCGCCGCTTGCGTGGCTGCTGCAACAGCGTGTTCTTCAAATAAATATTACGCTCGACCATCCATAGATCGCCAAGAATTTCAAAGAGCATGCGCGCCGAGCGGCCAGTGCGTCGTTGCGAGCGCAATACATTCAGATCATCCCAGCTTTCCTCCCCCAGGAAGCGGATAACGATTTCCCGATCCGAATAGGAGGTGTAGTTATAGGGTATTTCGCGAATATTGTCAGCCAAAAGAACACTCCATCAACAACATGGCGGCACACGCTAGATCGTAAAAGATGAAAAAATCATGTAGCGGGCAATGTCAGGAAAGCGCCGGACGGATCAGCGTTGCCTGCCAGTAGCGCCACAGCAGCAGCAGCGCCAGTGGTGGCAGCAGCCAGCATAAGGGTTGCGCTGTTTGCGGTTGAATATGATAACCAAGGCCCAGTACGGCACTTTCGATCAGCACAATCAATCCCAACAGGCGCGGCATCCATGGCCAGGCAGACCAGCGTTGCAGCGGCCAACGACGGGAACGTTGCCAGCACCACCACATACTGCCCGCGCCAAGCCACAGGCCAACCCAGACATCCAGTGGAAAATGCACGCCGCCGTAAATGCGCCCCAGTGCAGCCAGTGTAAACAGCACGGCGACAACCCATGCCTGCCACTGACGGCAGGACCAGAGCAAAAAAGCCCCGGCCACCATGACGCCGCAGGAGGTGGCGTGGCCGGAGGGAAAGCTGTGACTGTGTAATGCTGCACCAAGGATATGCACATGCTCCAGCACGGCAGGAGGTCGAGGCATATCAAAAGCACGTTTGAGTAACTGCGCCAGCAGCCCGGACAATATGAAGGCGGCCAGCCCGGCCAGCCCGGCACGCCAGTGATAAAAGGCCACCAGGCCCAGCAACAAGGCGATCACCAGACCATCACCAAGACCACTGACAATCCCTATCAAGGCATCCAGCCAGTTGCTATGGTGACCATTAAGCCATTGAAAAACAGGGATGTTAAAGTAGTAGAAAAAAGGAATGGGCAGCATTGCCATGCCACCCGCTCCATACACGCGAGGCGTGATCATCAAGGCCGTCAGTCGCCTGTTGCTTCGCGATCGGCAATTGTTGAGAGGTAATCAATCATCAGACGAACGCCAGCGCCTGTGCCGCCTTTGGGGGAAAGCTCATCGCCCTTGCCCCAGGCAGTACCGGCAATGTCAATATGCGCCCAGGGCAGATGATCAACGAAACGGGAGAGAAAACAGGCGGCGGTAATGGTGCCAGCCTCGCGTCCACCAATATTGCGAATATCCGCGATATGGCTGTCAATCTGCTTTTGATATTCTTCATACATGGGCAGTTGCCAAACGCGGTCGTGGGTGCGTTCACCTGATTTTTCAAGTTTGCGCAACAAGGATTGATCATTGCCCATCAAACCGCTGGCCTGTGCGCCCAGTGCGATGACGCAAGCGCCGGTGAGGGTGGCAAAATCAATGATTTTTCCCGGTTTTTGTTCTGCGGCATAGGCCAGTGCATCGGCCAGAATCAAACGGCCTTCGGCATCGGTGTTGAGCACTTCAATGGTGGTGCCATTGTAAGCGGTGATAATATCGCCAGGTTTGTAGGCAGCTGCGCCGAGCAGGTTTTCGGTGGAGGGAATCACGCCCAGCAGATTGACCTTCAGTTGCAGGTCGCTGGCAGCCTTGAAGGTGCCCAGCACCGCTGCTGCGCCACACATATCAAACTTCATTTCGTCCATGGCTGCCGGTGGCTTGATGCTGATGCCGCCCGCATCAAAGGTCAGGCCCTTGCCGACCAGGGCAATGGGCGCTTCCTCTTCCTCACCGCCCTGATAACGCAGTACGATGAAACGCGGTTCTTTCGCTGAACCCTGATTCACCGCCAGCAAGGCCCGGAATCCTTTTTCTTCAATGGCTGCCTTGTCCATAACTTCAACCTGAAGACGCTCGCCTTGCAGCGCCTGCGCCTGCTCTGCCAGATACGCTGGCGTGCAGACATTGCCCGGCAGGTTGCCAAGGTCACGTGCCAGCATCACGCCTTCAGCGATGGTTTGACCGCGCCGGACGGCCTGCTGATACGCGGCAAGGGCTTCACGACGACGATTGTTGACGATCACCACAAATGAAGGCTCAGCCTTATGATCCTCTTTTTTCTTGCTTTTGAAGCGCTCAAAACGATAGAGACCAAGGGCGATACCTTCCGTCACCGTCTGCACACGTTCATGTTGCGCACTATGGCGAACATTGGCATCGGCAAGAAAAACAGCCGCCGTATGGGCTCCTGATGCACGCATGTTTCTGGCTGCCTTGCCGGCAAGACGGCGTAGACCGTGCAATGTCAGTTTGTTTTCGTTGCCGCAGCCGACCAGCACCAGGCGATAGGCGTGCAGACCTGGCACGGCATGCAAGGTGGTGATTTCGCCAAACTCTCCCTTGATCGCCGAACGACGAAAAAAGCTTTTCAGAAAATCAGCGGTTGCCTCCGGCAGGTTGCGTCCGGCATCGGTGAACTTTCGTCCGGTCAGCAGAGGAAGCACAATGGTATCTTCCCGGCATTTGGCAACGCTTCCGGCGCGAACACTTATATTCATTATGTTTTCTCCTGTAGGAATGAAAAAATAGCAATATTTTCAATATTTCATGAAATCTAGGCGTTGTGATGATGAAATCAAGGTGTCGGTCAGCCCTGATCTGCAGGGTGAACAGGAATGATATCGCCGGTGGGCTGAAATGCTTCGGGACGATGCCAGGCTTGTGCATACAGGGCTTCAAAACTGGCATAGACGCGATCATCTTCTG
Organism: Mariprofundaceae bacterium; assembly: GCA_015488125.1. Taxonomy (GTDB): domain Bacteria; phylum Pseudomonadota; class Zetaproteobacteria; order Mariprofundales; family Mariprofundaceae; genus AB-137-C09. The sequence continues at coordinate 35,618 of WFOJ01000096.1, read as the reverse complement.
TCGCATAATGCCGACGATAATCATCCTCAAGCTGGCGCAGTAAACGGCGACCGTACAAGCCTTCCGGACGCTGGCGAATCGCCGCTGCCGAAGCTCCCAACCCCTTAAGTTCACGCACCAACGCCATGGTGTTCGGGTAGGTCAGCGTAAACAGATCGGAATCCACCACCGGCACTTCAACAGACAGCGCAGAGAGCGCATTGCCCATGCTCATCACGTCGGGGAAAGGGATCAGCAGGCCACTGAAGCGGCGTTGCTGGCGCACCAGCGATTGCCGCAGTTCATGCAGTGTGCGTCGGCCAAAGGTGCTAAACAGCATCAGCCCGCCGGGAGCCAGTACGCGCCGCATTTCACTCAGCAGCAAGGCTGGATCAGCCACCCATTGCATGGCCAGGTTGGAGGTTACCAGATCAAAAGAGGCATCGGCAAAGGGCAGATAGCTAGCATCAGCCATGCAATACTGGCGTTTGCCATGCCATGGCAGACGGCGACCGCGTGATTTGCGGCAGCGGTGCAACATGGTTTCAGCCAGATCCAGGGCGATGATGTCCGCTTTTTTGAACTGTTTATCGAGCAAGCGGGTGTAATAACCGGTTCCACAGCCAATATCGAGGATGCGACAAGGCTCAAATTTGGCGCAAAGCGCGTGATTGAGCAATCGTTCGGCAATTTCCCGCTGCAACACAGCATGACGATCGTAGCTCTCTGAAGCATGAGAAAAGGCCCGGCGAACGCGGCTGTGATCAATAGAAGAGGTAGTCATGAAGATGATTGTCTGCACCCGGTAAAAAAATGCAAGTGGCACCATCGTTTTTTCGACAGTACATGCCACGCTGACAACAGACTTCACGCCGTTTTGCTATGTTTCTCCTGTTTTCGGGCAGATGCCATAATCGGGCAACAGTGCCACCGCCTGTTCTACAAGCGGAGCGTCGAATGTCTGGCACAGCATCTGGCGGTTGAATAGTTCTTCACATGCGCCATAACGCGTTTCACCTTGCCGATCGATTAAAATCAGAAAATCTGCCAGGGCCCTGGCCTGCTGAAGGTCGTGCAAAATGACCACGATGGCTTTTCCCCTGGTGGCATAGTGCTTCAAGGTATGGATCAAACGGATCTGATGCTTGAAATCCAGATGTGATGTCGGCTCATCCAGCAGCCATACAGGCGCGTCCCGCAACATGAGTGCAGCCAGTTCCACGCGCTGTAACTCGCCGCTGGATAGCTGGTCAAGCGCATGCAATAAAAGATGGGAAATTGCCATTTCGCAAGCAACATGATGAATTGTTTGCGGGCAGTTGCTGACCAGATGCAACCGTTGTTCGACGGTTAAACCAAATGCCGTTGGTGGCAGTTCGCCCTGCCAGGCAATCAGCCGTGTTCGCTCGCGAGGGGAATAGTGCCGCAAGGGCCTTCCCATGAGTTCAATATCACCGATCGCAGGAATAAGCCCTGCCATGGCCAGCAACAAACTGGATTTGCCCGCGCCATTGCCTCCCAGGATCACCGTGATATGACCGGCTGTCACGGTAAAATTCACCCCGGAAAACAAGGTTTTTCTGCCTCGTTGAACCGATACATGACGCAGCTTCATCAACAGCATCATGAACGCCGCCGTAACAACAGGAACAAAAACACGGGCACACCGATGATGGCGGTTAAAATACCCACAGGCAATTCCGCAGGCGCAATCATGGTTCGGGCGATGGTATCAGCCAGCATTAACAATATGCCACCGCCCATGGCAGCAGCGGGAAGCACCCTGTGATGCAAGGAACCCAGCAGCAGACGCATAAAATGGGGAACCACCAAACCGACAAAACCAATCGTGCCCGCCGCAGTTACGGCCAGGGCGGTCACGGTCGAGGCAAGAAACAACAGTTGTTGGCGCAAGCGTTGCACATCAATACCGAGTGCTTCCGCATGCCGTTCCCCCAGCAATAATATGTCCAGTGAGCGTGACAGCAGGCAACCACACAGCAAAGCGCCGCCCCATATGGCCAGGAGCAGTGGAACAGGTATATCCGAGCCGGAGACATCCCCCATCATCCATGAAAAAGCACGAAACAGGGTTTGCTCTGGCAAGAGGGCCAGCAACAGTCCCAGCATTGCCGACCAGAAGGCTGCCAGCACCACGCCAGCGAGGAGCATCTTGTCCGGGCCTGAACGAGCAAAAAACATCACACAGACAATGCCCAGCCAGGCGCCGACAAATGCCCCTGCCGACATCACCCATGTTGTATCGGGCAACCACATCAGTGCAGCCACAGCCCCTGCTGATGCACTGCCGGCCACTCCTAACACATAAGGTTCCGCCAGTGGATTGCCCAGCAACACCTGAAACCAGGCGCCTGCCAGCGCCAGCAGGCCACCTACGGCAAAAGCTGTGAGCAAACGCGGCAGACGAAGCTCCCACAAAATCATGGCATCCTGCCCACTGGCATGCAACGGATTGATCCACTGTTCGCCCATGGCAAGGCATAATAGAAAAAATCCGGCGGAAACTGCCAGTACGATGGCCCACACAAGCAGCGCTCTGTGTTGTGTCATGGTTGTGGCTGATTGAGTATGCGCTGCAAGATTTCAAGTCCGTCGATCAGGCGAGGGCCGGGGCGGTGCAGCAAATCCGGGTCAACACCGGCAATATGTACATGTTGTTTGCCCAGCCACTTGTTCCAGAACCGTTGCCGTTGCTGTATGTTTCTTTTTTCACGTGGGATAATGATCACATCAGGCCGGGCCTTGATAACAGCTTCAATATTGACGCGCGGGGTTTCCAGCGGGATATGCGCAAACACATTATGACCACCTGCTTCGCTGATCAATGTATTGATGAAGCCTGATTTGCCCACAGTCAGCAATGGATCAGGCCATAATTCATAAAAAACACGGCGTTGTGAACTGGCATGTTGACGAATACGATTCAGGCGTTTTCGCTGTTGGCGCACCAGTGTTGCCGCTTCCTGCTGGTGTCCGGTCAATGCCCCCAGGGTCAGCATATCATGAAAAATATCCTCAAAACGCCGGGGGTTGGAAATCACGATGTTCACCCCCGCTTTTTTTAATTGCATCAGGCCTTTTACATGCTCGCTGCTGGCAATAGCCAGGTCAGGCTTCAGGCGAAGCGCAGCTTCAACACGAATACCCTTGTAACTGCCGACACGCGGCAGGGCGCGTGCATCGGCGGGATAATCGCAATAGGACACCGCTCCAACGACCCGGGAAGCGGCACCAATGGCATAAAGCATTTCACACACATGGGGACTTAATGCCAGAATGCGGCTGTAGTGTTCTGCATGGCTCACACCTGGCAGCAGCATGCACAGCCACAAAAGCGCCAGGATGATCCGGCGAGGCAGATTCATCATTGCAGGCGAAAGACAACAGGCACGCGGTAAACACCATCAGCCAGCGCGATATGCGGCGTGTGGCTTAAAGCACGGTATGCAGCGCGGTCCAACACAGGGTAGCCACTTGAAGTCAATACGGTGACATGCCGGATCATGTGTTGTTGTACATCAAATTGTAATGTTACCTTGCCTTGCCAGCCATGTCGTCTTGCCTGTCTGGGGTAGGATACATGCATCAGAAGATGTGCCTGAATGTCTTCTGGCACAGGCACGCCGTCGGCTGACTGGTGATCATATTGTTTTTGAATTGGTTCATGTTGTTGCCTGCCTGCAAGCGGCCTTGTTTTTTCTGCCGGGGAATGTTGATGCAATGCTGCGGGGGTGTGCACCACGGGGCGTATGCGTTGGCGTTGATTGAATGCAGGAGTATTGTTCCCGCTTTGACGAGGCTGAACCATCGGAGTCGGCGTGTTTCGGGGCACGATGGCGGGGTGGCTGGTGTTTTTCCGGGGCTTCTTCTGCATATCTGCTGTTGTGTGTGCGGGTGGATGTTGTGGCATGCGTTTATGAGCAAGCGTTGTTGCAGATGGAGCCGGATCGGGTGCTGTGACCAGGCTGATTTGCAATGGTTGCTTGTGTAATGATGGCGGTATGGTGCCTGTTGGAATGGGCGTGACAAGTATAAGCGCATGCAGCATGACAGCCACCATGATTGCGACTGCCATGCGCATGCGGACCCCCTGCTCAAACATCAATATGGACGGGCTTTGTTGACCTTGTGCGCGAAGTTTCCTGGCTCGTATTAAAAGTCAGTGCTTAAACCAGCATACCAGGCTCGTCCCGGCACACCATAACCGGCGACCTCCTCATATTTGCTGTTGCCTGCGTTATCAACCCGTGCATGCAACTGCCAGCGTTCATTGATGGTATAATGCACCCGAACGCTGGTGGTCTGATAGCCTTTCATATACTTTTTATTCCCTGTTGCGGAAAAACGGGGACCTGTGACACGCCAGGCCAGTTCGGCATGCAAACCTGCAAGTTCCGTCCCCATGATGACATTGCCGGATTCTTTGGCTCGCCGTGGAAGCATGGTGTTGGTCGTACTGTCTTGCGCCTTCAGGTACGTCCAGTTGGCCCGAAGGTAAACATGCTGATACGATGCGTTGGCGGAGATTTCCATGCCTTGCGTGCGCGCTCTGCCAATATTGGCGGGGCTGTAGAAGAATGTTGGAGAAGCCTGCCAGACGATCAGATTCCGATAGGTCTGATCAAACCATGTGAGAGATAATCCGCTTTTGATCGATGCCTGATCCAGCTGCCAGGACAGGCCGACATCCCAGCCCTTGCTGCTTTCCGGCTTCAGGTGGGCATTGCCTGCACTGAAGGCAGAGGCTGGAAAATACAGATCATTCAACGACGGCGCCTTGAATCCCGTACCATAATTAGCGGATATTTTCAGTGAATCCAATGGATGCAAGGCAACCCCTGCCTTGTAGGTGGTTTTGTTGATGGTCACCGAGTTTTGATCGTAGCGTAATGAAGCATTGATGTCTGCCCAGTCCGTGTTCCATGCCAAGGCAGCAAAGGCTGCTGTTTGTGCGATGCTGTTATTCAGTCCGGCACTGCCACTGTTGCCCTGGCTGCGATATGCATCCACACCTGCCAGTAACGACAGCTGGTCAAAATCCATGTGATTATTCCATGTCAACTGATCAATGCGCGTGCGAAAGTCCGAGTTATGAAAGCTGCTTGCGGGATCGCGGCCAATCACTTCATCGCTTGATCGTGAAAGTTGCAAGCTGCTTTCAAATGTATCATTGAACGGGTAGGTCAGTTTGATGCTGTTCACGGTTTGTTTGGTGTTGCTGCTGTAGTTCAGTGTATCCACCGGGCCAGTCAGTCCCAGCCCGTCCAGGCTGGTCCTGCCATCGACATTGCGAGTTATTAACTCCAGTTCACCATCGCCCACAGGTAATGTAAGCCGTCCGGAAAGGGTGGCCTGACGATACGGGTCTGCTTCCTTACCACTGGCCGCAGCAGACACACTGTCTGTACGCAACCCGTCAACCGTCAGGGCATAGCCGATATGTGCATCCGTTTTTCCTGTAATGCTCATGCGACCGGAAGATGTGCCGTAAGCGCCAGCTTCTCCCGACACATGAACCTTTGTGCTGTCGGTCGCTTTTCGGGTGAAAATCTGAATCACGCCAGCCATGGCATCAGCGCCATACAAGGATGATTGCGCACCGCGTACAATTTCAATGCGTTCAATACCGGCTGTTGAAAGGTTGGCCCAGTCAAAACTGCCCAGCGTTGCTGAGCCAACGCGCACGCCATCAATCAATACCAGTGTATGGCCGCTGTTGCCACCCCGTAAAAAAACCGAAGTGGCTTTGCCGGCGCCACCAGATGACACCACATGGATGCCCGCCTGAGCGCGCAGCACATCCGCCACTGATGCGGCCTGGGATTGTTCGATCTCCTGCCGGGTGATGACGCTGGTATCGGCACTGATTGTGGCCTCATCCTGAGCAATTCTGTCAGCCGTGATGACCATTTCAGGTAATTGTTCTGATGCTTGTAGTGGCGTTGTGAATAATGTTGTTGCCAGAGCAACGAAGATATTGCGTTTCATACTATCCTGTCCTGCACCCACCGTGCAATGCGTTGTGAGGACAAGTTCAGGGGAACCAGCGGCATGGCTGCTCGCGCAAATATGAACTATTGCAGAAAACACATGCGGCCAGCCTCCCACCGAGACTCATCCGTTTGAAACCCGCAGGTTTCGCGCTTTGGGTCGGTCTCCTGGCTTACCTTCATCCGCTGTTATTGATCCCTTCCCGGTTTCCCAGTGGTTGCAAATCTGTCTGTCCATATGCCTTTGTTGCCCTGCAAGGTGAAAGGAGCTTTTCAACGTTGCAGGTGGAAACGGGCCAGTGAACAGATCGCCAATAACATTGTCAGGCTTACAGTAGCGGGGGCTGCGCCGGATTTGTTCGCCAACAAACGCACCGGACTTCCCGTTTAACCTTTTGGCCATTCAGCCATCAGGCACCTCAAAGCGCGGCGAAGCATAGCGGGGGCGCATCCTCACGCAACGCCAGGGAATCAAGGCACACGATATTTCTTCCTTTTGGGTGCAAGGGGTTTCGGGAAAAAACGTAAATTCATTGCTCATTCTTTTGCTATCAACAAGACTCTCGCCCTGAAATATCATGGCGGAAAACATCGTGACAGGAGATTGTTCGTGAAAATCATGAAACATGTTCTCAGTATCGGCGTAATCACCCTTGTTTTGATTATACCTGCGACCACTATCGCATTGGATTGTGACAAAGTATATAAGGGGACATATGTGTGGGGGAATGATGCCGATATATTCAGACCGTGTACAAGCGATAACAGCTATTGGATCAGCACACAACCAAGCATTCACAATCAATTAACAAATTTTTACAGACAACACCCCACTACTTCACCTTATGAACCGGTTTATATCGAGTTTCGTGGTCACTTGCTGAATGAGAAGGTGGATGATTTTGCCGTAAATTATGATGGTTTGATTCGTATTAGTGAATTGCGTGTGCAATCTGTGGATATACCGGATACATGCACTTCCCACATCGTGCCTTATCAGTGTCTTGGGGATTATTTTCCGACGATGCAAAAACAGGCAACATGGGGAAAAATCATCGGTAAAAAGGGATGGCGCAGCTATTTTTATGATGATGGCAAGCATTGCCCTTATCGAACCAGTTGCAAACGGAAAGCCTATCTGATTCCCGGTGATCAGTTGATTGTCGGCAAAATAGAAGACGGTTGGGCATGTGTCTGGTATCCGAGCCGACGGGGAGGGTTGGTTGGCTGGATGGATATGGAACATATTCGTCTTCAATCATCAATAATGCCGAAAAACGATGACTGGTCAGGCACTTGGATTGGCGATCACACTGATGCTGAGATCACTATCGAATATCACAAGGACGGCCTGGTTCATGTGGAGGGTACAGCTATCTGGGAAGGCGCCAACGGTGTGGTTCACGATGGTTATTTTTCCACCACAGGACGCATTCAAGGGGACAGGTTGACAGTTGACCAGAATATGACTGAAGACTGCAAGGTGAAGATACGACTGCTAAATAATTATCTGATGGTTGCTGATAACCAGCGATGCGGTGGTATGAATGTGAGTTTCAGTGATATTTACAAAAAATCCCCTGGTAAAAAATGATCGCGCAAACAAAATTGTGTGGTACGATGTACATCTGGAGTGTAACATAATGGCTGTGTATGCTGTTGGCGATATTCAGGGATGCTATCGCTCCCTGCGGAAGTTACTGGACAAGGTGGGTTTTGACCCTGCGCATGATTACCTGTGGTGTACCGGAGATCTGGTGAATCGCGGCCCTGATTCATTGGCCGTGCTGCGTTATCTCGTATCGCTTGGTGATGCTGCCGTGTGCGTACTTGGCAATCATGATATTCATTTGTTGGAACGTGTGGCCGGCGCTCGTCGATACGTTCAGGGTGACACACTGGAACAGGTTGTCAATGCTAAAGACAGTGAATATCTGATTGACTGGTTACGTTTTCAACCATTGCTTCACTACGATAAAACCTTGAACATCGCTATGGTACATGCCGGACTGGCTCCGCACTGGACATTGAAAAAAGCAAAAAAACGAGCGAAAAATATTGAAAAATGTTTGCAGCGTGATGATTGGAAAAGCACATGCTATCGCTGGGCGAATTGTCGCTTTCCCGAAATTGAACCGAAAAAAATGAATAAAAACGAGCGCATATTATATTCACTCGGCGTCTTGACCTGCAGTCGGTTTTGTTCAGCAAATGGCGTGTTCAATTGGCGGGCAAACCGCACAACGTCCGACAGAGCAGGGGATAAACCCTGGTATCTGCATGCTAAGCTTCGTTGGCGTGATGATGTTTCTCGGGTGATTTTTGGTCATTGGGCAGCCATGGGATTGGTGCAACATTATCCGCATGTATTAGGATTGGATTCCGGTTGTGTTTGGCGTGGTCGCCTGACACTGGCTCGTATTGATCAGCAACCGTTTCATTTAACCTCGGTAGCTTGTCATGGCCATTGCTGATTACACAAGCTGTGTGAAAAATACACGCTATCGTTGTTTCAGTTGACGCCTGTAAAGACAGGTTATTGATGATCGGAGATATTGGGTAACAAGCAGATTGAATGTCGCGTGACCGGAGTATGCCCCGTTTGGTCTGAAAAAATGGTAGCATCGTGTTGATATAAACTCAAAACAGGCAATTGTAGCCGCAGCGAAATATTTGCGGCAGTATTCGGCCATCCGTGCGGAGATGATCAGCGCATGGCACAACAATAGCCATCAGTGAGTACGGATGACATAGTTTTAAACGTGGGATTTTCGCAGTAAGCATAAAAAATGCTTTTTCTTCCTTGCTGTAAACAAGGTGTGTGGTGGATGCGTTCCTTTCAATGCATGAGGCGGCAATTGGTTGACGAGTCCGCACAGAAAAATACCCAAGCACAGATAGAGGTCAATTTTTTTCGTTACCAACAAGTGCGTGACGATGGCGTTTTGTCTTTTTGAATTGACTCTGCCAGTATGCAAGCTACGTATGGTTGTCGCTGGGTTGTTTCGTGACGACCGTTGCTTTGTTTAACGGTAGGAGAGAAACTGATGTTATTACAACAACACATCGAATCACTACAAGGAATATAAGTGTGATCAAAGATCAGTTAATGGACAAATTTCAAACAAAAACAGCCGTGATCGGCATTATTGGCTTGGGTTATGTGGGCCTGCCGCTGGTGTTGCGCTATGCCGAGGTCGGCTTTAAGGTGCTGGGGATTGATATCGACCCGTCCAAGGTACATGCGCTCAATGCGGGAAAAAGCTATATCCGGCACATCTCATCGTCGGCAATAACACATGCGGTAACGCAATGTGGCTTTGAGGCGACCACGGATTTTTCGCAGGCAACAAAAGCAGATGCATTGATTATTTGCGTACCCACACCGCTGAATAAATATCGGGAACCTGATCTTGCATTCGTCACGAATACCACCGATGCGCTGGTGCCCTATTTGCGGAGCGGCCAGGTACTATCGCTGGAAAGCACTACTTATCCTGGCACCACTGAAGAAGAATTGTTGCCGCGTATCGAATCTTCCGGCTTGAAAGTTGGCAAGGATGTTTTTCTTGTCTATTCTCCTGAACGGGAAGATCCGGGTAATCCCGATTTTGTCACTCGCACCATTCCCAAGGTATGCGGGGGTCACACGCCGGATTGTCTTGAAGTGGGTATTGCGCTTTACAGTCCTGCGATTGATCAGGTTGTGCCTGTAAGTTCAACACGTGCAGCGGAGATGACCAAGCTGCTGGAAAACATCCACCGCGCTGTCAACATCGGCCTGGTTAACGAAATGAAAATCGTCGCCGACAGCATGGGCGTGGATATTCACGAAGTGATTCAGGCTGCTGCCACCAAGCCTTTTGGCTTTACGCCCTATTATCCCGGCCCCGGACTTGGCGGGCATTGCATCCCGATTGACCCGTTTTATCTGACCTGGAAAGCGCGGGAATACGGCCTTAACACGCGCTTTATCGAGCTTGCCGGGGAAGTCAACACGGCCATGCCCCAGTGGGTGGTCGGCAAGTTGGTGGATGGTCTGAACAGGCAACAAAAAGCACTCAATGGCAGCCATATTCTGGTATTGGGTATTGCTTACAAGCCCAATGTGGATGATATGCGTGAATCGCCATCGGTTGAAATTATGGAGTTGCTTCGTGCCAAAGGCGCTGTGGTTGCCTACAGCGATCCTTATGTGCCGGTTTTTCCCAAAATGCGCGAGCATCATTTTGATCTTGCCAGCACGGCACTGAGTGATGAAGTGATCCGTAGCTATGATGCCGTGGTGATTGCCACCAACCATCAGGATTTTGATTATGCAATGATTCTTCAGCATGCATCGCTGGTGGTTGATTCCAGAGGTGTGTATCGTCAAGATGCGCCCAATCTTGTTAAGGCGTAGCCCATGTTTCCTGTGATCAATGATCGTCCCATTCGCATTGCCGTTGTCGGCTGCGGTCGTATTGCGCAAAATCATTTTAAGGCGATTGCCTGCCATGGCGAGGATTTGCAACTTATCGCAGTATGCGATGCGAACCCGGATGTTGCCCGTACACATGGCGAACGTTATGGCGTGCCCAGCTATCAGCATCTTGAAACCATGCTTGATCGGGAACATCCCGATCTTGTGGCGTTGTGTACACCCAGCGGTATGCACCCGGAACAAGCTGTCATGGCAGCCCGTTTTGGTGTGCATGTGATGACGGAAAAGCCCATGGCTACCCGCTGGACGGATGGCCTGCGCATGGTGCGCGCCTGTGACCAGGCCAATGTTCGATTGTTTGTCGTCAAGCAAAATCGGCGCAATTCGACCCTGCAATTGCTTAAGCGCGCTGTTTGCGAACAACGTTTTGGACGTATTTACATGGTGCATTTGAACGTCTTCTGGACGCGTCCACAGGCTTACTATGACTCTGCCAAATGGCGGGGAACGTGGGAACTGGATGGCGGTGCCTTTATGAACCAGGCCAGTCATTATGTTGATCTGCTCGATTGGCTGATCGGTCCGGTTGATCGCGTGCAGGCCATGACCGCTACGCTGGGCAGAAATATTGAGGTGGAAGATACGGGCGTGTTAAATATTCGCTGGCGCTCTGGCACCTTGGGTTCCATGGCCGTCAGCATGCTGACGTGGCCGAAAAACCTGGAAGGTTCGATGACGATCCTTGGCGAGAAAGGCACGGTGCGCGTCGGAGGGGTGGCTGTTAATGAAATTCAGCACTGGGAGTTTGCTGACAGCCGGGACTATGATGAACAGGTACGGGAAGCCAGTTATGAAACCACCTCTGTATATGGCTTTGGTCATCCGCTGTATTACAAGAACGTTGTGGATACACTGCGTGGCATATGTGAACCGGAAACCGATGGGCGCGAGGGCCTGAAGTCGCTTGAAGTACTGATTGCTGCTTACCTCTCTGCCCGTGATGGCCGAACTGTTGCCCTGCCGCTGGAGTATTGAGTCATGCAGGTGCATGAAACAGCGGTTGTTGATGATGGCGCTTTGGTCGGTGAGGGAACGCGGATCTGGCATTGGGTGCATGTATGCGGTGGCGCACGTATCGGTCAGGGCTGTTCGTTGGGGCAGAATGTTTTTGTCGGCAACCGGGTGGTCATCGGCAATAACGTGAAAATTCAAAACAATGTCTCTGTTTATGACAATGTGATACTTGAGGATGATGTATTTTGTGGCCCGAGCATGGTGTTTACCAATGTCTATAACCCGCGTTCTGCGGTTTCCCGCAAGCATGAATATCGCGATACGCTGGTGAAGCAAGGTGCGACGCTCGGCGCGAACTGCACAATCGTGTGTGGTACGACGATTGGTTGTTACGCATTCATCGGCGCAGGCGCTGTAGTGAATCGGGATGTGCCTGATTACGCGTTGATGGTGGGTGTGCCAGCCAAACAAATCGGCTGGATGAGCGCTTATGGTGAACGGCTTGACTTGCCTTTGCATGGCGAGGCTGATACGACGTGTGTACATACCGGAGAGCGGTATCGATTGAAGGGTGGTGAGGTGCAGCGGATATGCGGGTAACAGCTTTTTATGATCATGGCACACTGCGGTTGCCGAGGCAGCTAAAGCTTCGGCGCGAGTCGTTTCAGGTCGTCATTGAGCTTCCGGATGAGGCGCTTGAAATTTCGTCAACTGAAGCGGTGGATAACACGATTGCTGACGAGCTGAATGCAATTCTTGGAAAATACCGTCAGGGCCATACGCCGCAAACGGTGGCCGATGATAAGGCGGCATGGCATCAGCATCTGGCGGAAAAACATTCATGAAACACCTTGTTTTCGATGTGAGTGCGGTTCTCGATTTGTGGTTTGCCAGAGCGAATGTTGAAGCGCTCCAACTCCTGTTTGATGCGGTTGGCAGGCGGGCTTCCGGCTGGGTGTCGGCATCTTCTTTGCCTATCCTGGACTATCTCGCTACCCGCCAACTGATACATGCCGGAGCTAGTGGTTCGGAAGCGCGTGCCATGGTGCAGCAGTTGATGGATCATCTGTTATCCCGGGTCAATGTATTGAGTAATTTTGGTTATGAACAACGCAACGCATATGCAAAAGCGCGTGATTATGAAGATGCCCAGATTGCACTGGCTGCCTGTGCCCTGCATGGGGAAGCGGTGATTGTTACAAGCAACCGAACCTTTGATACATTGGGTGATGTGGATGCAGTGACCCCCTCAGAGGCATTAGACTGGCTGGATCAACCATCATCTGAAAGCGGCACTGATTTCATCGACCTGAAAACACAACAGGATCTGCTTCGTCCGCAACTGGAAAAAAACATGCATGCAGTGCTGCATCATGGACGTTATATCATGGGCCGGGAGGTCGAAGCACTGGAAGAACGGCTGGCAGAGTATGTGAACGTACAACATGCCATTGGCGTAGCCAGCGGCACCGATGCGCTGCTGATTGCCCTGATGGCGCTGGGTGTTGGGTCAGGTGATGAGGTGATTACCACGCCATTTAGCTTTATTGCCACAGCGGAAACGATCGCCCTGCTTGGTGCCAGGCCGGTGTTTGTCGATATTGATCCCAAAACCTACAACCTGGATCCTTCGCTGTTGGAAGCGGCGGTTACAGAAAAAACCAAGGCGATCATGCCGGTATCGCTCTATGGCCAATGCGCAGACTATGACGCGATTAACGCGATTGCGGAAAAACATGGCCTGCCGGTGATTGAAGATGGCTGCCAGAGCTTCGGCGCTACCTACAAGGGTAGAAAATCGTGCGGTTTGACCACGATCGGCTGCACCAGCTTTTTTCCCTCCAAGCCGCTGGGCTGTTATGGCGATGGCGGGGCCTGCTTTACCAATGATGATGACCTGGCCAAAGCCATGCGCGAGATTCGCGTGCATGGTCAGGATCGGCGTTATCACCATCCACGCATTGGCGTGAATGGTCGGCTGGACACCTTGCAGGCAGCGATTCTGCTGGCCAAGCTGGATGTGTTTGATGAAGAAGTGCAAGCGCGAGCGCGAATCGGCGCACGCTATACGGAATTGCTGGGCGATATCGTAACAACGCCGTACATCGAGCCATACAATACGTCGGTTTATGCGCAATATACGGTGCAGGTGGAAAACCGCGATGCCGTGCAGGCACACTTGAAAGAAGCCGGGGTTCCCACCGCTGTGCATTATCCGATTCCACTGAATCACCAACCAGCTCTGGCACATCCAGAGCATTTTGAACGCAGCGAATATGCCGCTGAACGCGTGATGAGCTTGCCGATGCATCCGTATTTGACTCATGAGAATCAGGAAATCACCGTCTGCATGCTGAAAGAGGCGGTGGCTTCCTGAAGTGAAACCGTACGATTATATCATCATCGGCGCTGGCATTGTCGGCTTGACAGTAGCTCGCGAATTGTTATCTAGAGAGCCTGATTGCTCTGTTCTTATACTTGAAAAAGAGTCGGAAGTGGGTCGGCATGGCAGTGGTCGCAATAGTGGTGTGCTACACTCTGGCATCTACTATCCCGAAGAATCGTTAAAGGCCAGAATGTGCGCCGATGGCGCCAGGTTGATGGCTGAGTATTGTGATCGCAACCGTCTTCCTATTGCGCGACTGGGCAAGGTAATTGTGCCTGTTCGCTCAGATGATGATCAGCAACTGGATTTGTTATTTAGGCGTGCCCAGGCCAACGGGGCGCGAGTGGAGTTGCTCAATGCGGCGCAGCTTCATGAACTGGAGCCGTCTGCCAGAACTGCTACGGGTCAGGCACTATATGCGCCAGATACCGCAGTGGTCGAACCAAAATCCATCGTTTGCCATATGGCGCGGATCCTGCAAGCCAATGGGGTGACGTTTCAGTTTAATGCTGAAATCATGGAGGTGGATGCCAGCAACGCATGGCTGAGAACACGAACCGGCACATATGGCTATGGATGGTTGTTTAATTCTTCCGGTCAGTATGCAGATCAGGTGGGTAAGCAGCTCGGTGTAGGTGAGCGCTACACATTGTTGCCTTTCAAGGGGATTTATTACCGGCTATCGCCAACATCGAAAGTTATCTGCAACCGTATGATATATCCTGTACCTGATTTGAATGTACCATTTCTGGGTGTTCACTATACGAAAAAAATTGATGGTCATGTGTACTTGGGGCCGACTGCTGTTCCGGCACTGGGCCGCGAGCACTATAAAGGGCTGGAAGGTATAAACCTGGCAGAAAGTGTTTCGATACTGTTTCGACTTGGGCAGCAGTACATCTTGAATAAACAGGGCTTTAGAGACTTTTCACATGCGGAAGCATTGCGCTTTTTTCGCTCAAAATTTGCCGAAGCGGCGCGCCATCTAACTCCGGAGTTAAGGGATGAAGACCTGCTTGCCAGTGACAAGGTGGGTATTCGGGCACAACTGCTGGACATAAAAAAACATGAATTGGTGATGGATTTTGTTGTAGAAAATGGCGTTAACAGCACGCATGTGCTGAATGCGATCTCACCGGCGTTTACCAGTTCGATGAGTTTTGCAAAATATATTGTGGATCAAAAAGGAGTTTAGAATGGATTTAAAAGGTAAACGTCTGTTGGTAATTGGCGGCGGTGGGCTGATCGGTTCGCACTGTGTGGATGAGTTGGTCAAGGAGGATGTCGAAGAGATTCGCATCTACGATAATTTTTCCCGCGGCAGTCGGGAAAACCTGGCTGAAGCGCTTAAGGATCCGCGTGTAAATATTTTTCCACTTGGCGGAGAATTACTGCATCGGGACTTACTCAATGAAGCGATGAAGGGTATCGATGGCGTGTTCCATTTTGCCGCATTATGGCTGTTGCACTGTCATGATTTTCCACGGTCTGCCTTCGAGGTCAATATCGGTGGAACGTTTAATGTATTGGAAGCCATGCTGAATAACGGTGTTAAACGCCTGGTTTACTCATCCTCGGCATCTGTTTACGGCGATGCTGTCGAAGAGCCGATGACGGAGGATCACCCGTACAATAATCTGAATTTCTATGGTGCCACCAAGATCGCCGGCGAACACATGTGCCGCTCGTTGCATCATCGCTATAAGGGAACGGATAAGCATTTTGATTTTGTTGGCCTGCGCTATATGAATGTGTATGGCCCGCGTCAGGATTATAACGGTGCCTATATTGCTGTGATCATGAAAATGCTTGATGCTATTGATCGCGGAGAAGCGCCGACGATCCTCGGTGATGGTTCTGAGGCCTTCGACTTTGTCGCTGTCGAGGATTGTGGTCGTGCCAATGTGTGTGCTATGAAGTCGGATGCAACCGATAGCTTTTACAATGTAGGGACAGGCAAGCGAACATCCTTAAAGGAGTTAGCAGAAATGCTGCTGGAAATCACGGGCTGTGATAAAGAAATTCAGTATGCGCCACGCAGTCAGGCAACGCTGGTACGCAACCGGATCGGCTGCCCCAGGAAAGCCAGGGAAGAAATCGGCTTTGAAGCGAAGTATGATTTGATGGAAGGCCTGCGAAAGCTTGTTGATTGGCGCAAGGCACATAAGGCTGAGGTGGCCGCTCGCCGGGCAGCCGTCGGACTTGCGGATGCATAAACGACAGATACACATTTCGCTACCTGCCACCGGAGAAGAGGAATGGCAGGCAGTGCGTGAACCCATTATGAGTGGTTGGCTGACGCAAGGGCCAAAGGTAGCTGAGTTCGAGGCGCAGTTCGCCAAAGCGCATGATGTGAAACATGCGCTGGCCGTGACAAGCTGCACAACCGGCCTGCATCTGGCGCTGGCAGCCATGGGTGTTGGTGAGGGCGATGAAGTGATCGTACCAGCCTTTACCTGGGTGGCAACGGCGAATGTTGTGCTTTATTGTGGCGCGACCCCTGTGTTTGCGGATGTTGATCCAATGACGTTTAACATGGATGCTGACGATGTGGTCGGCAAGATAACGGAAAAAACCAAAGCCATTATTCCGGTGCATTTATTCGGCTTGTGCGCCGATATGGATGCCATTCGCAAAGTCATTCCACCGCATGTCAAAATCATCGAGGATGCGGCCTGTGCAGCGGGTGCGAGCTACCAAGGGAAAAAGGCTGGTGGCCTGGGCGATGCAGGGGTGTTTTCCTTTCATCCGCGCAAATCCATTACCACGGGTGAAGGTGGCATGATCACCACCAACGACGATGCGCTTTTTGAACAGATGAACATGATGCGCAATCACGGCGCCAGTATCTCCGAGGAACAGCGGCACAAGGGGGCGCACCCTTACCTGTTGCCAGCATTCAATCTGCTCGGCTTTAATTATCGCATGACGGATTTACAAGGCGCTGTTGGGCTGGTTCAGCTTGCCAAACTGGAGTCCTTCATTTCTGAACGCGCCAACTGGGCAGCCTGGTATCGTGATCAGCTGGCTGATGTGGCGTGGCTGCGTCTGCCCGATGAACCGGCGGGCGGCCGCCATGCCTGGCAGGCGTTTACCACATGGGTGGAACCTGAAAGGGCGCCAATGCCACGCAACGATATTATGGATGCCTTGCAACAGCGAGGCATTGCCACCCGGCCGGGAACGCATGCTGTGCATATGCTGGGGCTATACCGGGATCGCTTTGGTATCCGGGCAGATGATTTTCCGGCAGCTAAAGCATGCGATGCCCATACCATGGCGATTCCACTGCATAACAGGATGACAGCGGATGATTACGCTTATGTGGTTGAGTGCATCAAAGGAATCGCAAGCTAAATGTGTGGTATTGCAGGCATGCTGCACCTGAATGGTGAACCGGCCTCGCCAGTTCTTCTAAAGCGTATGACCGATGCCATAGCCCACCGGGGGCCGGACGGGGAAGGGCATTGGGTGGATGGCTGTGTCGGATTAGGCCATCGTCGTCTGGCAATCATCGACCTGAGCCCGGCCGGGCATCAACCGATGGTAAGTGCTGATCAGCGCTATGTACTCAGCTATAACGGCGAAATCTACAATTTCATGGAAATTCGTGCGGAACTGGAGCGGCTGGGGCATCGCTTTGTTTCAGATACCGATTCAGAAGTCCTGCTGAATGCCTGGGTTGAATGGGGCGCTGACTGTCTGCACCGGCTTAACGGCATGTTTGCCTTCGCGGTATGGGATCGTCGCAGCAAAGCGCTGTTCCTGGCGCGTGATCGTTATGGCATCAAGCCGCTGTACTATATGTTTCAGGGTTCGGCGTTTTTGTTTGGCTCTGAGCAAAAAGCCATGACTGCATATCCTGGCATTGAAAAGCAGGTTGACCTTGAAGGTTTACTGGAATATTTCACTTTCCAGAATATTTTCACCGACAAAACCCTGCTCAAGGGCGTTCACATATTTCCCGCAGGGCATTACGGCATTGTCAGCGCTGATTCCGGAACGATCAAACTTACACAATACTGGGACTTCAATTTTGTTGAGCCAGAATCCCCCGCCAGTGACAGCGAATACAGGGAAGAACTGGATCGTCTGTTCAGGCAGGCGGTCAATCGTCAGCTGGTCAGTGACGTTGAACTGGGGTCCTACCTCAGCGGGGGCATTGACTCTGGCTCCATTACAGCCCTGGCCGCACAGCAGTACCCCTACATGAAAACATTTACCTGCGGGTTCGACCTCAATTCAGCATCGGGCATCGAACTGGGCTATGATGAGCGAACACAGGCCGAATACATGTCCTATCTGTTCAAGACGGAACATTATGAAATGGTACTCAAGGCTGGCGACATGGAGCGCGCTCTACCTGCGCTGGCCTGGCACCTTGAAGAGCCGCGCGTTGGCCAAAGTTATCCTAATTTTTACGCTGCCAAATTAGCCTCAAAATTCGTCAAGGTTGTTTTGTCCGGCGCTGGCGGAGATGAGCTGTTTGGCGGCTATCCCTGGCGCTATTATCGTGCCGTCGTCAACGATGATTTTGAACATTATATTGATAAATATTACAAGTTCTGGCAGCGGTTGATTCAAAACAAGCTAATTCATAAGGTGTTCAGCCCTGTCTGGTCGGATGTGAATCATGTTTGGACTCGTGATATTTTCAAAAATGTTTTTTACAGACATGCGTCTTCTCTGACACGTCCTGAGGATTATGTGAATCATTCTCTCTATTTTGAGGCGAAAACATTTTTGCATGGCCTACTCGTTGTCGAAGATAAGTTGAGTATGGCACATGGCTTGGAGTCTCGTGTACCATTTCTTGACAATGATCTGGTCGATTTTGCCATGCAGGTTCCTGTCCGACTGAAGTTGAGAAATTTGACAGATGTTGTTCGCCTCAATGAAAATGAACCTGGTAACAAAACGAAGAAATACTTCCAAAAAGTGAAAGATGGAAAGCTTCTCCTTCGGGAAGTGATGCGTCATTATATTCCGGATGAAATCACCCAAGCTGAAAAGCGTGGTTTTTCTGCTCCGGATGCCTCCTGGTTTCGTGGCGAAAGCATTGAATACGTGCGCAGAAAACTGTGTTCACCACATGCCAGAATTTATGATTATATGGATCGTAAAACTATTCAAGACCTGATTAATGATCATATTCAAGGCAAGGAAAACCGCAGACTGTTTATTTGGTCACTGCTCAACTTCGAAGAGTGGTGTGAGTTGTTTATTCATGATGAGTTGTGATTTTGGAAAATGACTGACAATTTATCTTATGGCATTGGTAACTATTCAGCTACATTTTGTAACTGTTCAGATCGCCCCCGTGGTTTGTTCGATAACAAGGCGAAAACGCGCGGTGTGCTATTCGCACATGAGCATTTTCAACGCAGGTATCGGGCAAACCACGGGATGAGCTGAATAGTTACTGGCATTGCTATATGATTAATGTAGAGGTGATTGATGGAACTATATGAAAAAATAAAGAAATTCTGGCAAGAAGCCGGGTTAAAAGAAGTTGATAAGGATGGGTTGAAATCAACAGCACGAGATCCCTATATGCAACAGCTTAACGAGTACTTCATAGGCAATTACCTAGATAGCAATGATCAGGTTCTTGATGTTGGCTGTGGTGATGGATCATCAACAGATTTTTTCTCTCAACGAGTTAATGAAATTACAGGCATAGATTATTCTCAATCGCTCATTGAGCGTGCATTACAAAGAAGCATATGCAATGGAAATTTTATCCAAGGTGATGTGCTAGAATTGGATAAAGTATTTGAACCGAATTCCTTCGACCGGGTCATTAGCATTCGCTGTCTGATAAATCTTCCTGATGCCAAAATGCAATATCGGGCATTGGAAAATCTTTTTTATGTGCTTAAACCTGGGGGGCTGTTATTGTTTAGTGAAGGGTATAAGCATGGATGGGATGGCATAAATATTCATCGCCAGCGTAATGGCCTATCAGTGATGAATGTGGTTGAATACAATCTTTTTTTTGATAACCTTGATCTTGAAGGCTTTTTTCAGAGTAGAGGGGAAGTTATTGAATTCGTTGGGTTCGGTGAGTATATCTACGGGTCACGTGTAATTCATCCATTGCTGACAAATGGAAACGTACAGCATGATAGTCACATTAATCGTGTATTTGCTGAGCTACAAATTAAAAACGCATTTAGTCTAAACTTTTCTGAATGCAGCTATGCCGGTGTTTATGTGGTAAAAAAAGATGCGTAATTGGGCTAAAAGAGTTTTTCTTACTTTTGATATTGATTGGGCTGGTAATGAGGTTCTGGCAGACACCCTTTCCATTCTTAATGAATATAATGTATCAGCCACGTTTTTCGTCACTCATGATACACCATTGCTCGATCTCATGAGAAAAGACGATGCCATTGAGCTGGGAATTCATCCAAATTTTAACAACCTTTTGTTTGGTGGTGATACTGTAAAAAAGAGCATGGGGGAAATTACCTGCCATCTAAAAGAGATGGTTCCTGAGGCTGTAAGTGTTAGATCCCATTCTTTGACGCAAAATACTCGCTTGCTAGACCACTTTGTTGAGATTGGAATGACCCATGAAGTTAATTTACTAATACCGAAAAATAGTGGAATTGAAGTTAAACCATTCCGATCTTGGAACGGACTAATTCGAACTCCTTTTGTTTGGGAAGATGATGTGCATGCTTTTTGTTTTTCAAATGGGACTGAAAAAGATTGGAGTGTTGAGCGGTTTCTCGATGCGCATGGTTTGAAGATTTTTAATTTTCATCCGGTTCACGTTTTTCTCAATACTGAGACTTTGAAACGATATGAGATCTGTCGCGAATTTTTTAATAATCCCGTTCAAATGTTGAAACAGCGAAATTCGGACGCAGTTACAGGCACACGTAATTTTCTGCTTCGTTTGATTCAACAGGGAAAAGATAGAGGTATGGAATTCGGTAAAATCGGAGAAATTCAATGTCCTTGAAGTTGGAATCTGATGGCATTTCTCCAATGAGCTGGAAAAATATACTTTCTGTAAAGAGGGGTGGGGCTATACAACAGTCACTACTGGTTATATCAGGTCACTTACTGCGATCAAGTTGAAAGAATCTTCCATGGATGCGATACACATGAATTTGGATACGCTAAATTTAAAATATCTTCCTCTCGGTTGGAAATATACCGATAGTATACTTTATGCCGAACAATGTGGAGATACTGAAGAGGCAAACGCCTACAATTCGGCGGATGGATGCAGGCAAAGAGAACGTTCATCGAATTTATTGCAGGCGGGATATTATGACATGCCTTTTTACCGGGAAGCTCTTGGAAAAGTTGCAGATGTCATCCCCAAGCCTTCCTGTATTGTTGATCTTGGTTGTGGTGACGGTCGTTTGAGCAAGGAGGCGCTGATTTTGATACCTGAGTCGAGGGTTGTTGCTATTGATTTTAACCCGACTGATCTTAAGAGGTTGTGGGCAGCTCTTAGCGGGGATGAAAAAAAGCGGGTAACATTGATTTGCTCTTCCGCCAATAAAACTTTCCCTTGGATAGATTTTGCCGATGCAGTGATTCTTTCCGAGGTCGCTTATACACTCTCCGATCCTCTCGACGCATATCGTGCTGCATGGCGATGCCTAAAGCCTGGAGGAATGGCTATGGTAAGCAATGTCTCCAGCCAGGCCTATTTTGTGCATGCGTTGCTGAATAGCGATTGGGGGCAGGTTGGGCGCATTCTTTGTGAGAAAAAGTTTGTTGATACTGTTCGTGGTCAGAGCGAACACACCGTGGAAGTTCATTTGTACGACAAGAAACGCATGCAACGTGATGCGGAAGCTGTTGGCTTTGAGGTACTAGAATGCATAACAGTACCGGCTGAGCCAGCTTTGTTATTGCATGGCATGCGGCTAAGAGGCGAGTTGTCGGATGAAAAAATCAGTTTACTCAAAAAGGTATCCAGCCAAGCTGCGGGAATTGAACGAATCTATATCAGTTTGCTGCGGAAAGCGGTTTAATGTTTTCTCTTGTTAGTTATTCAGATGTGCTTTCAGCATTTCAGAAGAATGGTTACGCCTTTTATCCGTTAGGTGAGGTCATACCGGAAGAAGTGCCTAAGGCCGTATTGTTACGACATGACATTGATTATAATTTGCTGGCGGCTGTACGGGTCGCAGAGGCAAATCACGCACTGGGCGTGAAAGCATGCTTTTGCTTACAGATCAGGAATGTTTTGTACAACTTGTTGGAGCAGGATAATATCGACAATATTCATCGTATCATTGAGCTGGGGCATACCATCGGGTTGCATTTCTCCCTTCCAAAGGCCGTTGCCGATTCTCCGGCAGAAGAGTTGGCTGAAATTGTTGATGCCATGGTACAGCATGATATGCAATTGCTTGCTTCAATGCTGGATGTTCCGGTGCAACCTGTGATGAGTTGGCACAATCCGAGTGTTCTGGGGGCGAAACATGCTTCATTGGTATCGCGACCAATTGCTGGATTGATCAACCCCTATGCGCTTGTGGCTGACGGACTTGCTTATGCTTCTGATTCCAACCACCGTTTCACGATTGAGGAGTGGCTTGATAAGGCGATAAATTCACCTGAGAGGATTCATTTGTTGTTTCATCCATTTCAATGGGTATACGACAGCAGCACAATGGAGCAGGTTTTGGCAGGAGCTTGGCGTGATCATATTCGTTTAGCAGAATCGGAATTTCTGACAAATCATTATTACCGAAGGTACTTTCCCAATGGGTTACCTGATACAGGGCTGAATGCATGGGTGACTCCGCTGATACATGCGGGAAATAGCTGTGATTGAAGCAGTCGATATTTCTCAGTTCAAAAAGACAGATAACGTGCTGAATAACAGCGAGTGGCTGCTGGTCGTTAAAAGTCAGGACCAACTGGAACGGCGACGGCGCATGCTGGAATCCCGGAAGGGTGGAAAAATCGGACGTGTGAACGAACGGCCAACCAGCATTGGTCTTCTAGCCAGCGTGACATTGCAAGATGGAATGTGTGTTTTGCAAGACAGCAAAGAATTCAGAGAACCCAGACATATAAGAAGACATCCAGAACATGGCTATCTGATAACTGAGATCGATTGCGTAAAATGGATTGATGATCGGGGGCGCGTTATTCGGGAATACCGGCATCCTTTTTTTGCCTTTCTTCACACCATCGATCTTTCGCCGAATGGAAAACGAATGTTGATTGTTTCATCCGGATATGA
Source organism: Mariprofundaceae bacterium (assembly GCA_015488125.1). GTDB lineage: Bacteria > Pseudomonadota > Zetaproteobacteria > Mariprofundales > Mariprofundaceae > AB-137-C09. The sequence goes on along the minus strand of WFOJ01000096.1, from coordinate 12,579 downwards.
TGCTTGTTTTGAAATTGAAATAGAAACCGGTGATGTGACATGGGAGTGGTTTGCCTGGGATCACGGTTTCAATCCTGATGGTGAAGATTTTTGGCTTGCAGCGAACATCGAACAATATCAACAGTATCTGGCGCAGAAGAAAAAAACATTATTGATTGATCCGGCACAGTACGGAGAACAAGGGTTGGTAACAGCCAGAAGAACGGCCCACCCCAATGTGGCCATGTATGATCACTATGGGGAAAGTGGCGATATTCTCTTGTCAATAGCCCACGATGGTCGCATTTACAGGGTTAAGCAAGATGGCGGAGATGCTGTTTGTGTGTGTGATTGTCTGAGTCAGATGCCCCATGGTCTTCAGCCTTATCGGGATGGCTGGCTTATGACAAACACTACATTGGGTGAATGGTGGCATTTTTCTGTGGATTGGGAACCGATTTTTCGCGCAAGTTTGACATCGCTCGGTGGCAAGGTTGAGGGAACTGAGGAAGTTGAGTGGGTTCAGCAGGTGGTAGCTGTACATGATGGTTTGTTATTGTGTCTGGATGCAAATCGGGGGCTTATCGGTGTAGATATGTGCCAGAGGGCATACACATTGTATCAGGTACACCCAAATTGGTGTATTCAGGATGCCATGCCGTCGAAGAGAACCTTCGAACACAATTGCACGGTTGATGGTTCCAGAATTTTGGATGTATTGTCGTGATACCTCGTTCTGGTTATTCGTTGTTTCTTCGGTCGGGTTATTGGCTGCTTTCGGCAGTCTTGTGCCCGTTTTTTCTTTTATGTTTGTTATTGTTGAGAATTGCAATACCATCCAAGGTCGTCAGCGCGTCTGCAAAATGGGTGTTACCCCGTCTATTGTGGGGTTGTACTCCTTTAATCAATATCAAGTACGCATCTCAGGCGTTGGGTAAGGTGGGTTATTACTCCAAGACATTTGTCGGCACTTATTATGAGCGGATTGGGGAGAAAGCCGATTTTGATTTATATCGTTACGAGCTTTTCAACCTATATAAATTTCTTCCCAGGCCAGTTGTGTTGTTAATTGAACCTTATTTATCTTTCATCTACCTGTTGATGAAGTTCGATGTGTTTCATTTTTTTTATGATGGAGGGATATTATCCAGAACACCCTTGAGGTTTTTAGAAATACATCTCTTACATGCCTTCAACAAACGAGTTGTTGTAATGCCTTATGGGGCGGATGTTCATGAACTCTCCACCATGATGAATCGTGAATATAAGTTTGTTCAGCTATATCAATATGGTGGCTCACTTATTCGGAATCGATCTGCAATTCGAAAGTGGATTGATCATTACGGCAGGTGGGCAGACTTTTGTGTGGGAAGCATTAATTTTGATGGGCTATATCGATGGGATATATTGCCTGTGAGTTATTTGGCAATTGATACGGATATGTGGAAGCTAAAATCAGGCGGAAACGATCAATCAGGTAAGGACGATGCATCTCCTGTTATCATTGCGCATTCTCCCAATCATCGCCTGATCAAGGGAACCGAATATGTTTTTTCTGCAGTGCGCAGATTGAAGGAAGAGGGGATCCCTGTTGAACTGTTGCTATTGGAAAACATGAAAAACAGTGAAGTTAGGAAAGCTTTGGAACGATGTGATATACTTGTGGAGTTGCTCATCACTGGCTACGGGTTATCGGGAATCGAGGGAATGGCTTTGGGCAAACCTGTTATTTCAAATTTCCAGGGCGATGTTTCAGTGCTTCGGCATTATTCTTATCTCGATGAATGCCCCATCGTACAGGCCGATATTGATAGTCTTTACGATAAATTGAAGTGGCTTATTGAACACCCTGAAGCCAGAAAGGATATCGGGGAAAAGAGCAGAAAGTACGTCGAAAAGTATCATTCTTATGTGGCCCAACAGATTATTTGGGGACAAATTTACCGGAAAATATGGTTTGATGAACAAGTCGATACAATGCTATTGTTTCACCCTGTGATGGGCAATTATTCCGAACTGTACAATCAATATTGTTCAAAGCAACGAAGTACCGCCTCATAAGTGAAATACAACCTGTTAAAAGACTCTGTTGTCTATGGCGGTGCCGATGCCATATCTAAACTGCTTGCCTTTGTTGCCTTCCCGATCATCGCGACCGCACTGTCACCTGATGCTTTCGGGGCGATGGAATTGCTGCTTACTTCCACCGCGTTGCTTGCCATGTTCATGAACTGTGGGCTCAATAATGCCTTGCAGCGTTTTTACTGGGATGCCGATACGCCTGTTGATCAGCGATCGGTGGTGGTCAGCTCCGGTTTTGCTGCGCTATTTGTTTTTGGGTGCCTTGCGATGCTGCTCGGTTTGGCCATGCTGCCTTTGGCTGAAAAGTATATTGAGGCCCATCATCTACCCATGAGTTGGGCTGCCGTTGTTGCGGGGCTTGTGTTGATGGCGGCTACCCAATACCTGACCTATTGCCTTGATGTGACAAGGCTGCATTTTGCACCATGGAAGTTTTTTTCGCTTTCTCTTCTCTCCCGAACACTGGGGCTGGCTCTGGCTGTGTTGGTTGTTTTGCAGTTGAACTGGGGGGTTGATGGCATGATGGAGGTGCAGGCGCTGGCTGTTTGCCTTGCCCTGCCGCTCGGCTTATGGCTGATCAGGAAGGATTTAGTGAGCAATATCAGTTTCGGGTGGATCAAAGAGCTGGTAAAGTTTGGTTATCCATTCATCTTCGCCAGTATGGCCTACTGGTTGTTTGCTTCCATGGATCGCTGGATGCTTGCCTCCATGAGTTCGGTAGCGGAAGTGGGTATGTATTCCGTGGCTTTTCGGCTTGCCGCTATTGTCATGTTTTTCTCCACAGCGTTTGGCCAGGCATGGAGTCCGTATGCGATCAAGCTAAAAACGGATTTTCCTGATTCCTACCGGGAAAAATATGTTCGCATTTTCATGCTTTTGCTGGCAGCCATGGGTCTTGTTGGCGGAAGTTTGGCGCTGTTTTCAGGTGAACTGGTGGTTGTTATTATGCCTGAAGCGTATCTGCACAGTGCCTTGCCTTTGGCAATCCTGAGTATTGGCCTGGTGTTTCAGGCAACAACCCAGGTGACAGCACTGGGCATTTCTCTGGAAAAAAAAACGCATATTCTTGCACGTCTGGCATGGATGACGGCGGGGTGTAACTTCTTGTTGAATCTGTTACTGATTCCTTCATTCGGTGCTGCAGGCGCAGCCTGGGCTACTTTACTGTCCTACATAATCATGACTTCAGCCTATCTTTATTACACGCAAAAACTTCACCCGCTGCCCATTCAGTGGTTTCATTTGATTGGTTTATCTGTATTGTGCGTTGGTTTTTTGTCGTTATCGCTGGCGTTGTTGTCGCATCAGCTTTCTTGGTATGTTGTTGGCCTGAAACTGTTGTTGTGCGCATTGTATGTCATCACAGTCTGGCTATTGGTATTTCATAAAGGAGCAGCGCATGGGTAAGACGGTGATCATCACAGGGGCTAGCGGACTGATTGGTCGGCATTTGGTAAAAGAACTGGCTGACACATGGAATATTCACGCCGTCTCAAGAAAAAAACATGCGATCAACAAAACTGACATCTCATGGCACTGCATTGACCTGGAACAAGACTTTGATGACGGAAGCTTGCCAAAACGAGCCGATGCAATCGTGTATCTGGCGCAGTCGGATTATTTTCGTGATTTTCCCGATAAGGCAATCAATATTTTCTCGGTAAATACCTTTCAGGTCCTCAAGGCTCTGGACTTTGCCAGAAGAACAGGGGTAAAAAGCTTTATTTATGCATCCAGCGGTGGCGTGTATGGATTTCCGGAAAACAGCGTGGAAGAAAGCATTACCATTCCAGCCAGTGGAAACATTGGCTTCTATTTGTCGAGCAAGCTTTGCTCGGAAATGCTTGCAGAGAATTATGCGCCTTACATGAATATCGTCCTCCTTCGGTTCTTTTTTGTCTATGGCAAGGGACAAAAAAGAAGCATGCTGATTCCCAGACTGGTTGACAGTATCAGGGATGGAAAAGCGGTACGTCTTCAGGGTAACGACGGGTTGCATATCAACCCTGTTCATGTTTCTGATGCGGTCAGAGCTATTTCCCATGCTCTGAAGCTTAAAGGTTGTCACCGCCTTAATGTGGCAGGGCCTGATGCATTATCACTACGAGAGTTATGTGAGATTATTGGGGAAAAGCTGAATACCACACCGACTTTTGAAGTTAACCCATCTGCAGAATCGGGAAACCTGATCGGTGATATCAAAAAGATGAAGTCTTTGCTTGTGGATCCTGTTGTTCATTTTGAAGATGGCGTTCAGGATCTTTTGTAAACGAGAAATAGTATGAGCGATTCATGTAATACAAAAAAAAGCTTTCACGATAAGTGGAGCAATAATGAAAATTGTGCTTTTGAGAGCACTATCACCGAAGGCAGTGATATTTTTCAGTGGATTTTGTCCCGTAACGGATTTGATTCTCCCGATGCGTTGAGACGGTTTCTCTCCGATAAAAAAAGCATCCTGGATGCCGGCTGTGGCAATGGCAGGGTTACGGCATTACTACGAAAATATACTGACCCTGACAAAACCCATATCATGGGCGTTGATTTGGTAGCGGCTGATATTGCCCGGAAAAATCTTCAGGATAGCATCAATATAAGTTTTGCCGATAAGGATTTGCTGGGTGATCTGAGTGATTTGGGCCGATTCGATTTTATTTACTGCCAGGAAGTATTGCATCACACGAGTGATCCAGCGCGTGCTTTTTCCAATCTCACATCTATTCTCGAAGATGGCGGCGAAATTGCTATTTATGTGTATAAGCAGAAGGCGCCGGTAAGAGAATTTGTTGATGATTTTGTACGCGAAAGAATTGCAGGGCTTTCGTACGAGGATGCATTGAAGGCTTGCGAGCAGATCACTGCACTGGGTAAGGCTCTCAGTGCGCTTGATGTGAAGTTCCAGGCTCCTGCTGTTGATATTCTGGATATTGAGGCAGGCGAATACGATTTACAACGTTTTATCTATCATTTCTTCATGAAATGCTTTTGGAATCCTGAACTTTCAGAACAGGAAAACATTGTTATCAATTATGACTGGTATCATCCACAGCTATGTTCAAGGCATAGACTGGAAGAAATTCGCAAGTGGTTTCGGAATGCAAAGTTAAAAATAACCCATGAGTTTGTCGATCACTATGGAATTACCATGCGAGGTAAAAAGGTTGAATGAAAGTTCTTCACTGCCCTGATCTGGTAGGTGGGCATGCGGTTCAACTGGCACGGGCTGAACGCAAGATTGGCCTTGATAGCAAGCTAATCGTATTTCGACAAAATTACTTCAACTATCCTGCTGATGAGGTTCTGTTGACTGAAGGTTCTGGGGTCGTCAGAGGCGAATTGGCGCGCTGGCGACTGCTTTGGCGAGCTTTGCGTTATGATGTTATTCATTACAACTTCGGGCAAACCATCATGCCTTCCCGAATGGCATTGTATAGCAACAGGGCGAAAGCCTTCCCTGTATGGCTTAGGTTGATTTATCAACTTTATGTGCGCGTTTTTGAAAACTTCGATCTCAAGATTCTCAAGTGGCTTGGTAAGGTGATCGTGGTGACATTTCAGGGAGATGATGCCAGGCAAGGGGACTACTGTCGGGAGCATTTTGCGATTACATTTGCCAAAGAAGTTGATGATGATTATTACACAAACATATCAGACCAGATAAAACGGGAGCGAATAGGGGCATTCGATAAATATGCTGATCGCATTTATGCGTTGAATCCAGACTTGCTGCATGTTCTCCCCAGGCGGGCAGTGTTCTTACCCTATGCGTCTGTCGATCTGGAAAGCTGGAAACCGGTTTCCACGGATAATTGTCGCCCTCTGGTGCTTCATGCGCCCAGCCACCGTCAGGTTAAAGGCACCCGTTATATCGAGGCGGCAGTACGGCGTTTGAAAGATGAAGGGCTGAATTTTGACTTTGTTCTCGTTGAAGGTATGTCAAACGACGAAGCCCGCAGCTATTACGAGAAAGCGGACATCCTGATCGACCAGTTGCTGGCTGGATGGTATGGAGGATTGGCGTTAGAGTTCATGGCATTGGGAAAACCTGTGATTGCCTATATTCGCCAATCCGATCTGAAATTTATTCCCGAAACCATGCGAGGAGACCTGCCTGTCATTCAAGCTGAACCAAATACGATTTATTTGGTACTCAAACGCTGTTTAATGGAGAAAAAAGAAAGGCTGGCTCTCATTGGACGGAAGAGTCGGAGTTTTGCGGAGCGATGGCATGATCCCATATTTATAGCGGATAAAATGAAAAGAGAATACATGGCATCAAAGAATATCGAAGGTAGCAGGCAGGTATAATGGGACGGTATCCTTGATGAGTACTCGTTTTAAATTACTTAAAACTGTAGCAGTGACACAGGGGCCCACCGCCCGGATACTGTATGTGACTGAAAACTCACTCCAGTGTACTGTTGATATTCTCACAAACAATTAGATGTGTGGAATTTTCGGCTGGGTGTCGCGGGGTGAGCGATCCCAGGGGAATGTGCGGAAGACGGTTGCCGATGCTTTTCGTTTGTTAAGGCACCGTGGACCTGATGACCATGGCATGATGTTTCAGTTAGCAGATGGCCGATGGTGTGAGCGGGAACATGAGCTGAGGGACGATGTACCGCTGTTTATCGGACATGTTCGGCTCTCGATTCTCGACCTCTCCCCACTTGGAAAACAGCCGATGATGACCGAGGATGGTCGTTTTCGGCTCTCGTTTAACGGAGAGGTTTACAACTATCTGGAATTGCGCGAAGAGCTGAGGTCGCAGGGCGTTCGATTTAGGACAGATACCGATAGCGAGGTGGTTCTTCAGGCTTTTGCCTGTTGGGGGCTGGCGTGCCTGAACCGCTTTTCCGGCATGTTTGCCATGGCGATTCACGACGACAGGGAGAAAAAGCTGTACCTGATTCGGGATCACTTTGGCATCAAGCCGCTGTATTATGCCGCAGCGAAATCCGGGCAATGCTTTTTTGCTTCCGAGTTGCCTGTGATGTTGCGGTCTCCTGCGGTAGAGTGCAAGGCTGATCCGCAACGCATCTATGATTATCTTATCTTTGGCGATTATGACTCGCAGGATGAAACCATGGTGGAAGGAGTTTTGCATCTTCCACCAGGACATTGCATGACCATCGATACAAATACCGGTGAGGTTATCGAACAGCAACGCTACTGGAAGCCGGATTTGACCAGAACCTCATCATTGAGTTTTTCCGAGGCGGCTGAGGCGCTGCGCGAGCTGTTTTTGAAGAATGTGCGGCTGCACCTGCGCAGCGATGTACCATTGGGCGCGGCGCTTTCCGGGGGTGTGGATTCCTCCGCCGTGACCTGTGCCATCCGTCACCTGGAACCGGACATGCCACTGAAGACGTTTACCTACGTGGCGGCAGGAACTGAGGTAGATGAAGAGGCCTGGGCCGATACCGTTATTCATCATGTTGGCTCCAAGGCATATAAAGTGCGTATTGGTCCGCGGGAATTGACGGACGATCTGGATGATCTGATCCAGGCTCAGGGCGAGCCGTTTGGTAGCACGAGCATCTATGCGCAATACCGGGTGTTTCGCCTTGCCCGCGAAGCTGGTGTTACTGTAACGCTTGACGGACAGGGCGCTGATGAGATGTTCGCAGGCTACATGGGTTTTCCCGCAGAGCGTCTTAAAAGTCTGATCATGGCTGGCCAGGTTCTGGAGGCATGGCGTTTTTTTCAGGCGACAAGTCGTTGGCCTGATCGTTCGAAGGCGGATGTATTCAAGCGTCTGGTGGCTCAGTTTACACCTGCTTGCCTTTATCCCGCACTTCGTTCCATCGGTCGTGGCTCGGTCACTCCTCCCTGGCTGAACAAGGATTGGCTGCAAGAACACAAGCTTCGAACCAATCTTCCAGTCATCAAAGAAGGCTTCCAAAGCCGTTATTATGTACGCGAGGAACTGGCACGGCAATTAACCCGTCGCGGACTACCGGCATTACTGCGGCATGGTGACAGGAATTCCATGCGCTTTTCCATCGAAAGCCGGGTACCGTTCCTGACTCGTGAGATGGCGGCGTTCGCGTTATCCCTTCCGGAAAGCTACCTGATTGATGGCACCGGCCAGACAAAATCTGTATTCAAGCAAGCTATGCGCGGCATAGTGCCGGATAACATTCTGGATCGCCGGGACAAGGTCGGTTTTGCTACACCGGAGAGGCAATGGCTGGAGGAACTGCGTCCCTGGGTGGAGGAGACGCTGCATGAAGCTGATTGTATGCCATGCCTGAGCAAAACAGCGATGCTCCAGACATGGCAAGAGATATTGGTGGGACAGCGCGATTTTGACTGGCAAACCTGGCGATGGCTGAATTTGATCCGGTGGGTTAAGACGTTTTCCATTCGCCTGGAATCCACACCGTGAGAATTCTTTATCTTTCCTTTTTCTACCCACCCTACAATAATATTGCTGCCGTGCGAGGGGGGAAACTCAGCAAATGGCTGTTAAGGCAAGGCGCAGATGTTCGCGTGGTAACAGCCGCACCGCAGCCCTATCCTGAAGCTATACGCTGCGAACTCCCGGAAGAGCGCGTGATACGTTCTTCGTGGGTGGACATTGATGGTTTAGCTCGCGCTTTTTTGCGTATGGCTTTGGGGAAAGCTGCTAATTCCTCTGGAGGCAGTAGTGGATCCCCGGGGACCTTCGAAACCTGGTACCGAACGCTGCTTCATTGGCCGGATGGCCAGCGAGGCTGGGTGCGACCAGCCATTCGCACCGTTTGCGATCAGCTTAACGGGTGGAAACCAGATGTCATTTATGCTTCTGCTCCCCCTCACTCCTCCCTGATTCTCGGGAAAAAACTCGCCAACATCTACGATGTCCCCCTGGTTGTTGAGTTTCGTGACCTGTGGAGCGGTAACCATTACCTGGATTTCCTGCCTCGCTGGCGTCGCTGGCTTGATGCTAATTGGGAGAAAAGGCTTCTTTCTTGCTCGTCGGGTCTGGTGACTGTTTCTGTTCCTCTGGCTGATTCATTACGCAAACGCTATGAGCAAGCTGTTCTGACCTTGCCCAATGGTTGGGATCCAGATGATGTATGCGATGCATCAGTGGCATCATTGAAAAAACATGAGGATAAGTGTTTCCAAATTGTTTATACGGGCATCCTTTACGGTGAAAAACAGGATGTTTCACCATTATTTGCCGCGATTGCTCAAATGCCTGAGATTCAGGTTCATTTTTATGGCAGGCAGTTTGGGTATGCCGAAATGAAGGCCAGGGCGTATGGCGTAACCGACAAGGTGTTTTTTCACGATCCCGTGCCACGGGAAGATGCGCTTCGTCTGCAACGTGAGGCAGATGCGTTGCTATTGGCCTTGTGGAATGATCCCAGGCAGCGCGGTGTTTATACGGGCAAGCTTTTCGAATACCTGGCTTCAGGGAGACCAATTATTGCCCTGGGACCAAGGGGCAATGTGGCATCCGAAATGATCGAAAGCCTGAATACGGGCGCAGTCGCCAACACTTCAGGGGAAGTTTCAGAAATACTGAAAAAATGGCAGCAGAAATGCCCTCGGGGTGTCAGTAGAGATATCATTCTGCCATGGTCGCATGAAACACTGGCAATAACACTTTTGGATTTTCTGGAGAATGTGATTGATCAACACGTGTAATATGCGGCATGAGCGTGAATTTCGATCATGAAGATAGCAGTAACAGGCGAAACGGGCTTTGTTGGTCGTCATCTGGTCGTACGGCATGTAGCACTGGACGATGAAGTACGTTATCTGACTCGAAAAGTTGATGGATTGCCACTGCCAGGCATCATCCGATATATCGGTGATTTGTGCGAAACGAAACGAATACCAGCGCAAGGTATAAGCGAACTGGTTAAGGCTTGGCGGCATGTCAGCTGCTAAGTCATCAGCGCACAGGTTACGGGTTGTTCGCGTCGTAACAGCTTCCTATGTTGTGCCATGGCATCTTGCCAATACCTTGCGACGCATGCCTGAGGATTTTGAAACTTGGGTTGTGGGAAAGGATGTATCTGAAAACAGCAAAGACTATCCCCATGTGCATTGGATCGACCTGGATCTGGAACGCAAGGTGTCACCGTGGACTGATCTGAAAGCTTTGTTAGCCTTGTACAAGGTTTTTCAGGATATTCAACCTGATATTGTCCATTCCATTATGCCCAAAGCTGGCCTGTTGGCCGCAATCGCTGGTTTTTTGTGCAGGGTTCCGGTGAGACTACACACGTTTACAGGACAAGTGTGGGCAACAAAGCAAGGGGTGATCCGCAGGATATATCAGGGAATAGATCGTCTGATTGTTATGCTGAACACTGTGTGCATGACGGATAGTCACTCTCAGTCGAAATTTCTTGAAAAGCAGGGAATTAAAGTGTGTGGCAATGCGTTGCCGGTGCTGGGCAACGGCTCGCTTTCTGGTGTCGATATATCAAGATTTCATCCTGATACAACAACAAGAAAAAACATTCGTGCTGAACTGGGAATTCCGCTCGACAGGATCGTTTTCCTGTATCTTGGAAGACTACACAGGGATAAAGGCATTCTTGATCTGGTTGATGCCTTCGCGTTGTTGCCAGACAAACAGGCACATCTGATTCTGGCCGGCCCTGATGAAGGGAACATACTTCCGGAAGTCTATGCGCGGATCGGGGAATGTCGTGAGCGGCTGCATGTTACCGGTTTTGTCGCTCAGCCCGAACAGATGTTTATGGCGGCGGATGTATTTTGTTTACCCAGCTATCGCGAAGGCTTTGGAAGCGTTGTTATTGAGGCCGCTGCCTGTGGATTACCCGCTATTGGTACACGTATTTCAGGTTTGATTGATGCTATTGTTGATGGAGAGACGGGATTGCTGTTTCCGGCAGGTGATGTTCAGGAATTGCTGGCATGCATCAAGACGTTCCTGGGTAATCCTCGGCAATGCCGAATAATGGGTGAAAAAGCAAAAAAACGGGCAGAACAACTGTTTGATGCCAATGTGGTGTATCAAGCATTACGTACGTATTATGTCAGGTTGACAAATAATGCGGGCATAGAGGATGTTTTGGGGAGAAGGCCCAGGCATTGAATCTGCTGAGTTCGATGCTTGTCCGTTAGACTTGTAACAGTTTTAACGGGTAAGGTGGCGGACAATATTTTCTGACCGACGTATCCTTGCGGTTGTGGCAAGTACTTCATCACTGGCCTTGAGTGACGCAAAGAGCGATTCATTTCCTATTATACATTACCGCGAAATTGCTTATACTGCGGCCCATTTTCTGGCTTTGGCATGAATGTATGAAGCGGAGCCTGCACGTTTGTTCCCGCATGGACGGGGACGGCTGTGTGTTGTCCGCTATTGGCGACGAAGTCTTCGTCGTGTTTCATGCCAGACCTGTGTGAGGATTTGCATTGTCCGATTCTGCTTTTGACTATCGCTCGACCGTGTTCCTGCCCCAAACGGATTTTCCCATGCGTGGCAACCTGCCTAAACGTGAACCTGCTATTTTACAACAATGGCAGGATGATGATTTGCATGCCCGTATTCGCCAGGCACGCAAGGGTTCACCGCGTTTCGTGCTGCACGATGGCCCACCTTATGCCAATGGCAGCATTCATATTGGTCATGCTGTCAACAAGGTGCTGAAAGATATTGTGGTGCGTTCGCGTTCGATGATGGGCTTTGATGCACCTTATGTGCCGGGCTGGGATTGTCATGGCTTGCCGATCGAATTGAAAGTGGAAGAGAAGCTGCGCAAGAAAAAACGCAAACCGGAAGATGTCAGCGCCGCTGAATTCCGTCGTCTGTGTCGCGAATATGCGCAAACGCAGATCGACTTGCAACGCGAAGATTTCAAACGTCTGGGCATTACCGGTGACTGGGATCATCCCTATATCACCATGGATTATGCCTTTGAGGCCAATACGGTGCGCGAAATTGGCCGTTTTCTGGCTAATGGCGGGCTGTATCGTGGCGCCAAGCCTGTGCATTGGTGTCCTTCCTGTCATACGGCACTGGCTGAGGCAGAAGTAGAATATGCCGAACATCGCTCGCCTGCCGTGTTTGTGGCTTTTGCTGCCACCACTCCGATGAATGATGTGTTGCCAGCTGACATCAGCGGGCGGGTGCTGGCGGTCATCTGGACGACGACACCGTGGACCTTGCCGGCCAATCAGGCTATTGCCCTGGGTGAGCACATGGCATATGTGGCGGTTCGCATCACGCAACCCGGCGCAACACCGCTGCATGCTGGCGATGTACTGCTGCTGGCCGATGGCTTGTATGAAGAGGTGTTGCAGCAGCTTGACATGCAGGGTGAAGTGATCCAGCGGCTGTCGGCAGCAGCGCTGGAACATCGGTGTTTCCAGCATCCCTGGCTGGATCTCGAAGTGCCGGTGATTCTCGGCGATCACGTTACGCTGGATGCCGGTACCGGCTGCGTTCATACAGCGCCAGGCCATGGTCAGGAAGACTATGTGGTGGGTATGAAATATGGTCTGCCCGTTTTCAATCCGGTGGATGATCGCGGCGTTTTTGCG